>NZ_JAXGFU010000016.1:0-80766 GCF_041008815.1 Pseudophaeobacter sp. A-200-2
TGGAAGAGGCCACCGCTGCGGGGCACATGCTGAACAGCGACGCCACCAAGCTGGCCGAACTGGTCGCACACTTCAAGATCACGGGCGGCAGCAATATCACCGCAATGCCGCAGCCTTCGGCACCCATCGCACCGACGGCTCATGGCGAAGATGATTGGGATCTGGACGAGATCACTCCGACCCCTGTCGCCGCAACGGACGGAAACGCCGCCATCGACAAGTGGCAGGACTTTTAACCTGCCATCGATCCGGGGCGCACAGGGTGCGCCTCACCAATTATGTAACTTTCGGTTGTTCACCGAACTAACGTGACTGGGTATAGAATTGACCTCTCAGAACCTATTAATAATAACAACTGACCGGACATTTGCCCGCTCTTTGCAAAGCCACATGGAAGCCGCATATCCCGGTATGAAAGTGCTTTTGGCTAACAACCTCATGATGGCCTACAACCAGGCCGAAGCGGCGCAGCCAACCTTTGCGTTTGTGGAGGATGGTTTCACCCGATTGCCAGAATTCGAAATGATGCTGGCACTGTTCTCGGCCGTGGACACCCGCTGGGTCTCGGTCATGGATAGCCCGGGTGCGACACCTGCACGCCAGTCTTCTCCGTTGCTGAACGTAGGCGCGGGTATTTTCGAACTGACAAAGGCGGACAGCCCGCGCCAGTTTGCCCAATATTACGACATGATGGTCAAGGCGCCGCGGCGCGGTGCCCCAGCGCGGACTTCTGCCTCAGCTCCGCCGCCGCCCAAACGCGATTTCAAGAAATTCATCCTGATCGGTTCCTCCACCGGCGGTGTCGAAGCGCTGCGTAGCGTATTGGTCGGCTTCACCCAGAATTGCCCACCGACGCTGATTGTTCAGCACACCGGTAAGAACTTCGGCCCTGGGCTTGTGTCGCTGCTGGACCGGATCTGCGCCGCCAAGGTGGTTGCGGCCGAGGACGGCATGCAGATTGAATCGGGACATGTCTACGTTGCCGCAGGACAAACCCGCCACATGGGGCTATCGCCCCGTAAACCTCTGCGCCTTCGCATGAAAGAAGGACCGCCAATTTCGGGCCACACTCCGTCCGTTGACGCTTTGTTCACTTCTGCCATGCCATATGGAAAGGACGTGGTCGCAACAATCCTGACCGGTATGGGCCAGGACGGAGCCAAAGGGCTTCTGGAGTTGCGCAAAGCCGGGGCAGCCACATTTGCACAAGACGAAAAATCGTCTGTTGTTTATGGAATGCCAAGGGTTGCCTGGGAAACTGGAGCCGCACAGAAACAAGTGTCTCTTGCCCGCATGGCCGGAGCGCTACTTCAGGCCTGCAAGACCTGAGCCGGGTTTTCCCCGGGCTAAACAAGGAGACCGCTGTGACGTCAGTATTCGCCAACACCACCTCCGTGACCATCCTGCAAGGGGATTACCGCGTGTCCAAGGACCCGTCGGTCGTCTTCTCGACTGTGCTTGGCTCCTGCATTGCAGCCTGCATCTATGACGCGGAGAATGGCGTTGGCGGCATGAATCACTTCCTGTTGGCGAATGCCAATGGTGGCGGTGTCAGCGCCCGCTATGGCATTCACGCCATGGAGCTTCTGATCAACGGCATCATGAAGAAGGGCGCCGAGCGCCGCAATCTGAAGGCCAAGGTATTTGGCGGCGCAAAAATGTCGGTAAATCTGTCCGATATCGGTGCCTCAAACGCGCAGTTCGTCCAGCAGTTCCTGAAAGACGAGGGTATTCCCTGCATCTCCTCCAGCGTGGGCGGCACATCGGCCCGCCGGGTTCGGTTCCATCCGACATCCGGCAGCGCCCAGCAGACCCGGGTTGCCAACGACCGGCGTCTTGGCGAACAGGAAGTGGCGGCAGCACGTCAACCCACACCCGCACCCGCCACCCCGGCTGGCGCAGGCGATCTGACTCTGTTCTGAATTGTCGCAGGCGGTCCCGAACCGCAGCCAGATCCCATTCTAAAAAAGAGCCGGTCGCAGCGTTGCGACCGGCTTTTTGCATTGTGAGCACCCACGCAGCGGAAAGCGCCAACCACGGGCGAGGGAAATTATCCCTTGCTCCGTTTCCGGCCCGGCGCTACGCCAAGTGAGATATGCAGACGTTCCACGAGGCCCGCCAATGATCCTGTCCCGCACCCGCCGCCTATGTCTGGCTGCCGTGCTGGGATTTGCGTTTGCCATCGCAGCGCCCGGTCTGACCTTTGCAGGCGAGGTCACTGTGTTCGCCGCCTCCAGCCTGACCAATGCAATCGAGCGTATCCGCGCAGGGTTTGAAGCCGAAACCGGGCATGCCGTTGCGGTTTCACTGGCCGGGTCCTCCGTTCTGGCGCGCCAGATCGAATATGGCGCGCCAGCTGATGTTTTTATCTCTGCCAACCCCGCCTGGATGGACCATCTTGAGCAGCGCGACAGGATCGTAGCAGGCAGCCGGTTTGACCTGATGGGCAACAGCCTTGTGCTGATTGCACATGGGCAGCAGCAACCGGTGACACTTTCGCCCGATTTTGACCTTGCCGGACTGCTAGGGAAAAACCGGCTTGCCATGGCCCTGACCGAAGCCGTGCCGGCCGGGATCTACGGCAAGGCCGCGCTGTCATCGCTCGGTCTGTGGGACGGCATTGCCCCCAATGTAGCCCAGACCGACAACGTCCGCGCCGCGCTGGCCCTGGTCGCTACTGGAGAGGCCCCCTTTGGGATTGTCTACACCACGGATGCAAAGGCCAGTGTAGACGTCAGCATTATCGCCACCTTCCCGGGCGACAGCCACCCACCGATCATCTACCCAGCTGCAGCAATTGCGCCCGGTGACAATCCTGCAGCACGCGACTTTCTCGATTATCTCCAAAGCCCCGCCGCAGGTGCCATCCTGACGGCCGAGGGGTTTACCGTTTTGCCGGAATAGCCCGCATGATGGACTGGCTCGGCCCCGAGGAATGGAACGCGGTTGCCCTGTCTTTACGGGTATCATTCTGGGCAACCCTGGCGGCGCTGCCTCCGGCCATGCTGATCGCCTATGCCTTGGCCCGGTGGGAGTTTCCGGGCAAGCAGTTGCTGAACGGTCTGGTCCACCTGCCGCTGATCCTGCCGCCTGTGGTCACGGGGTATCTGCTGCTGCTGACCTTTGGCACCCAGGGGCCGGTCGGGGGGCTGCTGCAACAGATGGGGATCGTGCTGGCCTTCCGCTGGACCGGCGCGGCGCTGGCAGCGGGCATCATGGGGTTTCCGCTGATGGTGCGCGCGATCCGTCTGTCCGTCGAAGCCGTCGATCCAAAGCTGGAGCAAGCCGCATCCACCCTGGGCGCGTCGCGGGTTTGGGTGTTTGTCAGCGTTACCCTGCCGCTAGTGTTTCCCGGGCTGATTGCAGGCGCGATCCTGGCCTTTGCCAAGGCGATGGGGGAATTTGGCGCCACGATTACTTTTGTGTCGAACATCCCGGGCCAGACCCGGACCCTGCCATCAGCGATCTACGCCTTTTTGCAGATCCCCGGCGGTGAGGCGGCCGCAACCCGATTGGTGCTGATCTCGGTTGCCCTTGCCATGACTGCCTTGCTCCTATCCGAAGCCCTTGCCCGCAGGGCGGCCAAACGCATAAGGGACGCGTGATGCTCTCGGTGCAGCTCAGCCATAGCAGGCCCGGCTTCACCCTCGATGTCGCCTTTGAGGCGCCGCGGGGGATCACCGTCCTGTTCGGCCGATCAGGGTCCGGGAAGACCACTGTTGTCAATGCGGTGGCTGGGCTTTTGAAACCGGTTGCAGGACGCGTGGCGCTGAACGGACGGGTCCTGTTTGACACCAAATCGGGTCTATGGCTGCCGCCAAACCGGCGCCGCATTGGCTATGTCTTCCAGGAAGGTCGCCTGTTCCCGCATCTGACCGTCCGGCAGAACCTCCTGTTCGGTCGCTGGTTCGCCCCAAAGGATACGCCCAGGGCGGATATCGACCGGATCGTCGAGATGCTGGGGATCGGCCACCTGCTGCAACGGCGGCCCGGAGGTCTGTCGGGTGGTGAGAAACAAAGGGTTGCAATTGGCCGTGCCCTGCTGTCCTCGCCAGAAATGATCCTGGCCGATGAACCGCTGACGGCGTTGGATGAGGCGCGCAAGGCGGAAATCCTGCCGTATTTCGAACGGCTGCGCGATGAAACGGACATTCCAGTACTCTACGTCAGCCACTCCGCAGCCGAGGTGGCGCAGCTGGCCACCACGGTCGTCGTGCTGCAGGACGGCAAAACGGTTCAACAGGGACCTGCCGCGCAGATCCTAAGCGATCCCAATGTCATGCCGACCGGTGTTCGTTCCGTTGGCGCGCTGCTGGAAACCCGGGTCAAAGCGCATCACCCGGACGGGCTGACCGAACTCGACGCGGGCGGTATCCCATTGTTCCTGCCAAAGATCGCCCAGGCACCGGGTCAGATGATCCGAGTCCGGGTTGCTGCGCATGAGGTGATCCTATCACGGCAGCGTCCCGAGGGGCTTTCTGCGCTCAATATCCTGCCGGGCACGGTCCAGCAGATCCGCGCCGGTGACGGCCCCGGGGCCATGGTGTCTCTCAAAACGCCAGCTGGGCGCATCCTGGCCCGCATCACCCAGCGCTCGGCGCGGGCGCTGGAGCTCACCGAAGGCGCCGAATGTTTTGCCGTGGTGAAATCGGTCGCCATCGCGCCCAGCGATATCGGTGGCGCTTCGGGATAAGTCTGCCATAGCTTCTGCACTAGGGCACACGGACAAGTTTCACGCATGGGCTAGAGCACTGCTCGCCACGCCCAAATATTACATAACACACATTATGAGTACAATTAGGACGGCGTATCTGCGCCGACCGCTTTTTGGCGACATGCACCGCGCTCACGCAACCGAAGGAAACACCGCCGTCTTTTTCACCGTGCCGTAGACAAAACTGGTGTCGATCGAGGCGATGCCGCCGATGGGATGAATGCGGTTCCGGATGAAATCCTCATAGGCTTCGAGATCGGGCACAAGCACCCTCAGCTGGTAATCCATTGCACCGGTCATCACGTGGCACTCCAGCACCTCATCGATCATCCGGATACGGCTTTCGAAATTCTTTACATCCGCCTCGTTGTGCCGCTCCAGCCGGACGCGCACGAACACCATGATCGACAGACCATAGGCCGCCGCGTCCACGTCGGCGCTGTAGCCCTGCACGATCCCCTTGGCTTCAAGGTTCCGGATCCGCCGCAGACAAGGAGAGGGTGACAGATTCACCGCATCGGCAAGATCCTGGTTGGTCATGCGACCGTCCCGCTGCAACGCACGGATGATCTGTCGGTCTTTACTGTCCATGAAGCCCTCATATTGGCAGATACTGCCAATAATTACCTCAATCAAGGCAGAATTGGCAATCAAATGCCGTACAGGTCAGCACAAATTGGCGCCATCAAGTTTCAGGAGATATCCCAATGAGCCGCGCCACAGGATTTGCCACCCGTGCCATCCACCACGCCTATAACCCGCTCGACAATGACGGCGCGCTGACCCCGCCCCTGCATCTGACCTCGACCTTCTCCTTTGAAACCGCCGAAGCGGGCGGAGATACCTTCGCCGGAGAGCGCGAAGGCCATATCTATTCCCGCATCTCGAACCCGACCTGCGATTTGCTTGAGCAGCGCATCGCCACGCTCGAAGGGGCCGAGGCAGGCCTTGCCATGGCCAGCGGCATGGGCGCGATCACTGCGGTTCTGTGGACCCTTCTGTCGCCGGGCGACGAGGTAATCGTCGACAAGACGCTGTATGGCTGCACCTTTGCCTTCATGCGGCACGGGCTGGCAAAATGGGGTGTCACCATTACCCATGTGGACATGACCGACGTGGAAAACCTGCGTGCCGCGATCAGTGACAAGACCCGCGTCGTCTATTTCGAAACCCCGGCCAATCCGAACATGCGTCTTGTCGATATCGCGGCAGCATCAGACATCGCCCACGCGGCAGGTGCGCAGGTCGTGGTCGACAACACCTATGCAACCCCCTATCTGACCCGCCCGATTGAGCTTGGCGCCGATATCGTGGTGCATTCCGCCACAAAATACCTTGGCGGCCATGGTGATGTGGTGGCCGGGCTGATCGCAGGCACTGCCGAGCAGATCACCGAAATCCGGTTGGTGGGGATGAAGGACATGACGGGGGCAGTGATGGCGCCGTTCAATGCCATGCTGATCCTGCGCGGACTCAAGACACTAGCCCTGCGCATGGATCGACACTGCGCCTCGGCGCGGGTGGTGGCGGACTATCTGGAGGCGCATCCGGCCGTCAGCAGCGTGCATTTTCCGGGACTTCAAAGCTTTCCCCAGCACCAACTGGCCGAACGCCAGATGGCGCAGCCGGGTGCGATGATCGCCTTTGAAATCGACGGCGGTATGGCTGGCGGGATCCAGTTCATGAACGCGCTCGAGATGATCCAGCGCGCCGTGTCGCTGGGCGATGCGGAAACGCTGATCCAGCACCCGGCCTCGATGACCCATTCGACCTATACCGCCGAAGAACGCCTTGAGCATGATATCAGCGATGGCCTGATCCGCCTGTCGGTGGGGCTGGAAGACGTGGCCGACATCCTGCAGGATCTGGATCAGGCCCTGCCCACGCCCGCCAAACACGCTGCCGAATAAGGAGAGCGCCATGCCCGCTGATCTCACGCACCTGAAGACCGTCGAACAGCGGCTGCTGTGGCTGTCGCACTGGATGATCCATCACGCCAATCATGTGCGCCCCAAGGTAGACGGGATCAAGATCGGCGGGCATCAGGCCTCCTCCGCCTCGATGGTGTCGATCATGACCGCGCTTTATTTCTCGGCCCTGCGGCCCGAGGACAGGGTGGCCGTGAAACCCCATGCCTCGCCGGTCTTTCACGCGATGCAGTATCTGATGGGCAACCAGACCCGCGAGAAGATGGAGAATTTCCGCGGCTTTGGTGGCGTGCAGAGCTATCCCAGCCGGACCAAGGATATCGACGATGTGGATTTCTCCACCGGTTCGGTGGGCCTTGGCGTGGCGATCACCTCCTTTGCTGCGATTATCCAGGATTACATCAAGGCCAAGGATTGGGGGCGCGATGTCCCGATGGGCCGCATGGTGGCGTTGGTCGGCGATGCAGAACTGGACGAGGGCAATATCTACGAAGCCCTGCAGGAAGGTTGGAAAAACGATCTGCGCAACACCTGGTGGATCATCGATTACAACCGCCAGTCATTGGACGGAATCGTACGCGAAGGGTTGTTCGGGCGGATCGAGAAGATTTTCGACGCCTTCGGCTGGGATGTGGTGCGGGTCAAACATGGCGTCTTGCAGCGGGCCGCGTTCGAGGAACCCGGTGGCGATCATTTGCGCGACTGGATCGATGCCTGCCCCAATCAGGAATATTCCGCGCTGACCTTCATGGGCGGTGCAGTCTGGCGCAAGCGGCTGATGGATGATCTCGGCGATCAGGGCGATGTGACGGCCCTGATCGACCGGCGCAGCGACGCCGAACTGGCCGCGCTGATGGAGAACCTGGGCGGTAACTGCGTAGAGACCATGGCTCAGACCTTTGACGCCATCGACCACAATCGGCCCACCTGTTTCCTCGCCTATACGATCAAGGGCTGGGGCACGCCCATTGCGGGACACAAGGACAATCACGGCGGGCTGATGAACAAGTCCCAGTTTGCCGAATGGCAACAGCACATGGGCGTGGCCGAGGGCGAAGAATGGGAGCCTCTGGCAGCGGTCAAAGACCCGGATGCCCTGCGCGCCTTCCTGTCTGAGGTGCCCTTTTTTGCCAAGGGCACCCGCCGCTATCAGGATGACAAACTGGCGGTGCCCGCGATTGCCGTCGACACCTCGCGCGAGGTGTCGACCCAGATGGCCTTTGGCAAGATCCTTGATGATCTCTCGAAGGGCGATAGCGCACTGGCCGACCGCATCGTCACCACCTCACCCGATGTGACCGGCACCACCAACCTTGGCCCATGGGTGAACCGGCGCAAGCTCTTTGCTCGCACCGAACAGGCCGATGCCTTTATCGAAAACCGCATTCCCTCCACCGCGAAATGGGAGTTCACACCGCAGGGCCAGCATATCGAACTGGGCATTGCCGAGATGAATCTGATGCTGCTCTTGGGCGCGGCGGGCCTGTCGCATTCGCTCTTTGGCAAGCGGCTTATCCCCATCGGCACGGTCTATGATCCCTTTGTCGCCCGCGGCCTCGATGCGCTGAACTATGCCTGTTATCAGGACGCGCGTTTCATTCTGGTCGGCACCCCCTCTGGGGTGACACTGGCACCCGAAGGCGGCGCGCATCAATCCGTCGGCACGCCTCTCATCGGGATGAGCCAGGACGGGTTGGCCTCCTTTGAACCTGCCTTTGCCGATGAGCTGGCAGTGATCATGGAGTGGGCCTTTGACTACGTGCAGCGCGATGGCGAGGGCGATCCGGATGAACGCACCTGGCTGCGGGATGAGACCGGCGGGTCGGTCTATCTGCGCCTCACCACCAACCCTGTTGAACAGCCCGGTAAACGCGTCGACGAAGAATTCCGTCAGGGTGCCATCGATGGCGCCTACTGGCTGCGCAAGCCGGGGCCGAATTGCGACGTGGTGATCGCCTATCAAGGCGCCGTTGGCCCAGAGGCGATCAAGGCCGCCGGAATGGTCGGCGAAGGTCGCCGCGACATTGGCGTGCTGGCGGTGACCTCGGCGGACCGGCTGAATGCAGGCTGGACAGCGGCGCAACGCGCTCGCGCCCGCGGCAATGCAGCCGCGCAATCGCATATCGAGGCCCTGATGGGGCGGCTGCCGCCCCATTGCCGGATCATCACTCTGATCGACGGGCATCCGGCCACATTGTCATGGCTTGGCTCTGTCGCCGGGCACCAGACAATCCCGCTTGGGGTGGAGCATTTTGGCCAGACCGGCACTATCGGGGATCTTTACCGCCACCACAGCATCGACGCCCGCGCTATCGTCGAAAAGGTGAATGGTTTGACAGCCGGGAAGAAGATGGCCTGAGAGGCGCACATCAAAGGGATGTATCTTCGCGAAGCGCGCAGCGGTCCAGCAGTGCCGTTACATCCTCGGCCTTGAATAATGCGGTACCTTCGGTCTGGACCGTTGCGCTGGCGGCGGCAACGCCCCAGCGCAGGGCCTGCCCCAGAGGCTGGCCCTGCGACAGGGCCAGCGTCAGCGCCCCGGTAAAGGCATCCCCTGCCCCGATTTTACTGACCATCGGAACCTCGGGTGCGCGACAGAAAAACCGCTGCTGCCCCGTCACCAGAATGGAGCCTTCACCGCCGCGGCCGCCAACCACGATCTCCGCCACGCCGCGCGCAATCAGCGCCTCGGCAAAGGTGTAGCTGTCATTCAGGCTCTCCATCCTGTGCCCTGCTGACTGCTCCGCCTCACGCTGATCCAGCCGCAACAAATGCACTGGATCGGAAGGTGAGGTGAGCAGATGTTCCAGCGCAGTCTTTGAAGTATCGACTACCAGCTTGCTCCGGCTCGGGGTCAGGGCCGCCAGAACCTTTTGCGGGAAATCGTCACCCAGACCGGGAGTGACGCCACCGCTAAGGACCACATAACCATCCCTTGGCGCGGCAGAGACAATCGCATCGAGCAGGCGCGCGCCATCAGCCTCACTCATCTCCTCACCCGGAACACTGAAGCGGAACTGTTCCCCGGTCGATGTATCCGTCACCGCAAAACTCTGCCGCGTTTCACCACCGGCCTGCACGGGATCCACCGGGACGCCCTCCGCTGTCAGAAGCTGCAACAGACGCTCCCCCATGGCGCCGCCTACGGCAACCAGCGCCAAAACATCGCCGCCCAGCCTGTGAATGGCCCGGGCCACATTGACGCCGCCACCGCCCGGATCGGTGCGCGGAGTGTCACAATAAAGCTTGGGGCCTGCCACCACGTGGGTGATCGAGGTGGCCAGATCAACGGCAGGGTTCAGCGTGATTGTCAGGATCTTGGACATTGGTTTCCCAGCAGGCAGGTCAGAGCACAGCCTCTGCACATCTAATTCTTTTCTGTCGCGCCACCAATCCCGGACGGTCTGAGCCGACGGGCGGCTAAGGCTCTTCCCTGCGCAGCTGTTTTCTAAGCCAGGCCTCGAACCGTTGCACCGGTTTTGGCGCCGCCCCGTATGGACGCACGAAATAATAGCGTTTGCGGGAGGTCAGATGCGGACCGGGAATGCGCATCAACTCACCCGAGGCGATTTCCTGATCCACCATATCATATGGCACGATCGCTGCGCCCAGCCCGGCCACCGCTGCAGCGATAACCATCGAATGCTGGTCGAAATAGCGCCCGTCCTGACGTGGCGCACCGATGATCCCAGCTCGTGCGAACCAGTCCCGCCAAGCTTCTTCGCGGCTTTCCAGATGCAGCAGCGGCACCCCAGGCCAATTCGGATTGCCCGCAAGATCCTGCCCGGCAAAGAAATCCGGCGCGCAGACCGGGATCATCTGCTCGCCGAACAATTCGGTCATCAAGGTACCCGGCCAATTGTCGAGCCCGTAATGAATGGCCAGATCAAAAGAGGTGCGGCTGAAATCAAACGGCTCCAGCCGGGTGGTGAAATTCAGCTCGATCTCGGGGTGGCGGGCAAAGAAATCCGGCAACCTTGGGATCAGCCAGCGATTGGCGAATGTCGGCAGGACGGCGATCCGCAGCGCCGAACGCCCGGCCCCGGCGGCAACCGCTTTTTGCAGGCTGGCCTTCAGCGATCCCAGATCCTGCGCCAGATCGGTGGCAAGCCCCTGCCCGGCCGGGGTCAACACCACACCGCGCCCGACCCGCTGGAACAACTCGAACCCCAGGACCGTTTCCAGCTCTTTCACCTTCTTGCTGACGGCGCTTTGAGTCAGCCCCAGTTCCTCGCCGGCGGCGGTGAAATTCTGATGCCGGGCTGCGCTTTCGAAACAGCGCAAGTGGGTCAGGCTCGGCAGCCGCATCACGACACCTCCTGCGGGCCGATCTGCCCGACCAGCCAGTCACGGAACTTCAGCAGGGGATAATCCGCCGCCCGATCCTGCGGCCAGACCAGAAAATACGACCCCAGCGTAACCGGCGCGCCCGGCACTGCCAGTTGCAGCCGACCCTGGGCAATTTCCGCCTCGGCAATGAAGGTCGGCAGCAGGGCAACGCCAAGCCCATGTACCGCCGCCTGTGTCATCGCCGAGGATTGATCGAACAACATGCCGCGCAGTTTTTCCGCCGGAACCTCATGCAGGGCAAACCATTGCTCCCAGCTGTCCGGGTGGGTCTCCAGATGCAGCAGCGGAAAACTGAGCAGCTCCTCCGGCGTTGCGGCCGGGGCATGCATCAGTCCGGGCGCGCAGACCGGCAGCACGTGTTTGGGCATCAGGGGCAAATATTCGACGCCCGGCCAATCACGTGTGCCATAGTGAATCGCAGCCTGTGTGGTGCTGCCCTCAAAACTGAACGGCAGGTTATGAGTCTGAAGGTTGACGGTAATCCCCGGTTGCCCTGCCACGAAATCCTTCAGCCGCGGCGCCAGCCAATGCAGCCCGAAGGAGGGCAGGATCGACAGGTTCAGACTGCCCCCATCCGGGTTGGCCCTGAGTTTCACCGAGGCCTGCGCCAGCCGGGTCAGGATACCGCGTGCCTCCTGTGCGAACCCTGCCCCCGCCGGTGTCAGCTGCATCCGCATCTGATCTCGCGCAATCAGATCAACCCCCATCTGCTCTTCCAGCTGTTTCAGTTGGCGGCTGACCGCGCTTTGGGTCAGCGACAGATCCTCAGCCGCCGCCGAGGCGCTGCCCAGACGGTCCACCGCTTCGAGGGCAAGCAGGGATGGAATAGAGGGCAAAAAGCGACGCGGCGCGATCATATGACTTTACCTCATACCGGCAGGAATTAGTTTCATGTGCAAACCACTCCTTTCAATGACAAACAAGGGAAAACGCCAACACCTGATCATCAAAGATAGCTCTTTCCCTCATGATCAGCCATCTCTGACAAGGACTCCCTCCATGGATTACGCAGATATCCTGACCGCCGCTGGCCTGACCAAAGACGAACTCTGGGGTGGAACGCTCAGCGTGACCACGCCGGTCGATGGCAGCGAAATCGCCAAGTTGAAAATGCACAGTGTGAACGAGGCGAACACCCAGATCGCGGATGCGAAACAGGCATTCACGGCCTGGCGGCAAGTGCCTGCCCCGCGCCGCGGTGAACTGGTCCGCCTGCTTGGCGAAGAGCTGCGCCGCGAGAAGGAAAACCTTGGCCGGTTGGTGACGCTGGAATGCGGCAAGATCTATCAGGAAGGCCTTGGCGAAGTGCAGGAGATGATCGACATCTGCGATTTCGCGGTTGGCCTGTCGCGCCAGCTTTATGGCCTGACCATAGCATCCGAGCGCCCTGGCCACGCCATGCGCGAAACCTGGCACCCGATGGGCACCTGCGGCATCATCACCGCCTTCAATTTCCCGGTCGCGCCCTGGTGCTGGAACGCGGCGCTGGCCCTTGTCTGCGGCGATCCGGTGATCTGGAAACCTTCCGAGAAGACCCCCCTGACGGCGCTGGCGGTTCAGAAGATCTGCGAGCGGGTTATGGAAACTTTCGGCGACGAAGCTCCAAAAGGCCTGATTCAGACTCTGGTTGGCGAACGCGATCTGGGCGAAGCGCTGACTGCCTCCAAGGATGTTGCGATCATCTCGGCCACCGGTTCGGTGCCGATGGGTAAGGCGGTTGCCGCCGATATGTCCAAACGTCTGGGGCGCACGATTCTGGAACTGGGTGGCAACAACGCGATGATCGTGGCCCCTTCGGCGGATCTGGAAATGGCCCTGCGCGCCATCGTGTTCTCCGCCGTTGGCACCGCCGGGCAGCGCTGCACCACCCTGCGCCGCCTGATCGTGCACAAGGATATCTATGACCAGCTGATCCCGCGCCTGATCAAGGCCTATGAAGGTCTGCCAATCGGCGACCCCCTCGCCGACGGCACCCTGGTCGGCCCACTGATCGACCGTCCCGCGCTGGACGCCATGGACGCTGCGTTGGCGCAGGCCAAGGCCGAAGGTGGAAAGGTGCACGGCGGCGGGCAGGCGCAAAAGGGCAGCCATGGCGATGCGGCCTATGCCCATCCGGCCATCGTGGAAATGCCGGAACAATCGGCAATCATGCATACCGAAACCTTCGCGCCGATCCTTTATGTGGTGAAATACGATGACTTGGATGAGGCCATCGCCCTGCAGAACGACGTGCCTCAGGGGCTCAGCTCCTGCATCTTCTCCACCGATGTGCGCGAGACCGAATATTTCCTCTCGGCAGCGGGTTCGGATTGCGGTATCGCCAATGTGAACATCGGACCCTCCGGTGCCGAAATCGGCGGGGCCTTTGGCGGAGAAAAGGAAACCGGCGGCGGCCGCGAAAGCGGATCTGACGCCTGGAAAGGGTATATGCGCAGGCAGACGAATACCGTGAACTATTCACGCGATCTGCCACTTGCACAGGGGATCAAATTTGACATCTGATCTGGCGTCCAGTCTTTGGCATGACACCTGCCGGGAGCAGATCCTGGCGCCGCAGCTGACCGAAGAGGTCACTGCGGATCTGGTGGTGATCGGTGGCGGCTACACAGGGTGTGCCGCCGCGCTGAAGGCTGCGGGACTAGGCGCCGATGTCCGCCTGATCGAGGCGGGCAGTTTCGGCAGCGGTGGGTCGGGGCGCAATGTCGGTCTGGCCAATGCCGGCCTCTGGCTGCCCCCCGAGGATATCAACGCCGAAATCGGCGAGGCAGCTGGGCGCCGCCTGTCCGACCTGCTCGCCGGGGCGCCGGATATGGTCTATGACCTGATCGAAACCCATCAGATCGCCTGCGAACCGGTCCGCAAGGGCACGCTGCACTGCGCCCATGCCCCCAGCGGCATGAAAGATCTGCAACGGCGCTTCGGCCAGCTGTCGCGGATCGGCGCTCCGGTGAAACTGCTGGACGCAAGCGAAGCGCAGGCAAGGGTCGGGTCCGAACAGGTGTTCGGCGCGCTATTTGATCCACGCGCCGGCACGATCCAGCCGCTGGCCTATGCCCGTGGCCTCGCCCGGGCCGCTGCGGGCGCAGGTGCAAAGGTCCACGCAGAGACCCCTGCCCTATCGGCCACACGGCAGCAGGATATCTGGGACATCACCACCCCCAATGGCCGCATTCGCGCCAAGCATATGATCGTCGCCACCAACGGCTACGCCCTGCCCATCGAAGGGCTTCAAACCCCGGCCATGATCCCGGTGCATTATTTCCAGGCCGCAACCGATCCGCTGCCGGACAGTGTTCGCAAGGCCATCCTACCCGAGCTGGAAGGATGCTGGGATTCGGCGCTGGTCATGTCGTCCTGGCGACTGGATCAGGAAGGCCGCCTGATCATCGGCGGCATGGGGGCGCTGAACCATCCCGGCAGCGGCATTCACCTCGGCTGGCTGCGGCGCAAACTGGCGGATCTATTCCCGGCGCTGGCCGACACGCCCTTGCGACAGACGTGGTTCGGGCGGATCGCAATGACCACGGAACACCTGCCGAAGATCCAGCATCTGGACGGCGGCTATGCCTGTTTCGGCTATTCCGGGCGCGGCATCTGCCCCGGCACACTGTTTGGCACCCGCATGGCGGAGGCACTGCTGACTGGCGAGACATCCTGCCTTCCGGTAGACCCGGTGGCCAGCCACAGCCTTCCCTTTGCCGGGCTCAAACAAGCCTATTACGAGACCGGCGCGACCCTGACGCATCTGGTCAAAAACCGGTTCTGAAAGGGGCAGACCAGTGTCACCCGCCCTGCCCCTTTCCGGAATACCTAGTGGCAGCTCGCCATGGCGCTGCCCAGTTCGGACAACAGATCCGTGTAGAACTCCGGCCCCGGCGGGATGTGGCTGCCCATGGGATCGATCACTACCGTTTTTGCCCCGGTCCCATCCAGCACCGTATCGACCAGTCCCGGATTGAACTGCGGCTCGGAAAAGACACAGGCGACGCCATGGGACGCAACCGCATCGCGGATCTCGGCGATGCGCGCGGGGCTTGGGTCCGAAGCATCGCCTAGCGAAATCGCCCCGGATGAGGTCAACCCAAAACTGTGCTCGAAATACTGGTAAGCGTCGTGGAAAACGATGAAGGAGCTGGCGCGCAGTGGCTCCAGAACCGCATCAAGGCGCCCCACGGTTTCCTTGATTTCCGCCTGACCGGCCTTGGCGTTGGCCATGTAGATCTCTGCGTTTTCGGGGTCCAGCGCGGCCAGCTCTGCCGCAATGACCGATAGCCACAGCTCTGCGTTTTCCGGCGCCAGCCAGGCATGGGGGTCGATGCCTTCATGCGCGTGGCCAGCGTGATCCTCGTGATGCGCGTCGCCGTGTTCATCATGCGCCATGTGATCATGATCGTCACCATGCTCGCCTTCTACGGCGTGATCCTCATGTCCATCGTGATCTTCGCCAGCGTGACCGTCGTGATCATGCTCGGCTTCATGATCGTGATCATCGTGATCAAAGGTCGTGCCCGACCGGAACTCCAGCTCCAGCGTGCCATCGACCTCCAGCAGTTCGGTCACCCGCGCCCGCCCAGCCAGGGTCTCAAGCGGGCCTTCCAGCCAGGGTGTCAGTGCTTCGCCAATCCAGAACACCGCATCAGCGCGGTCCAGCGCCAGCGCTTCGGAGGGGCGCATTGCGTAGCCATGGGGTGACGCACCGGGCGGCACCACCAGATCCGGCTCTCCCACTCCCTGCATCACACGGGCGACCAGCCCATGCACCGGCGCGATATCAACCGCCACCCGCGGCACCTCGGCCAGCGCCATCCCTGCCCCAAAAACAGCAGGCAGCGCCGCTGCGTAAGATAAGCCTTTCATTCCGACAGTCCTCTCGTCCCGAGTCGATGTAATTGTATAACATTACGCGGCTTGATAAACGTCATAACATAACATATCAAGACCCAAATCGGTGCCTGTTACTGCCCCTTCAATTGCCCTGTGCGGAGACCCCTGATGGATTCGATCGGCTTCGAAACCCACGATCACAGCAGCTGTATCCACGACTGCATTGCCGCAGTGGATGCCCGGTGCAAGGCAAAGGGCCTGCAATTCACCCCCGTACGGCGGCGGGTGCTGGAAATCCTGCTGCAAGAGCACCGGGCGCTCGGCGCCTATGACATTCTGGACCGGCTGCGCGAAGAGGGACTCGGCTCGCAGCCCCCGGTCGCCTATCGGGCGCTGGATTTCCTGGTCAAGAATGGCTTTGCCCACAAGATCGAACGGCTGAATTCCTTTGTGGCCTGCACCCATCCGGGCGACAGGCACGCGCCGATCTTCATGATCTGCCGAATCTGCGATGCCGTGGCCGAAGTGCATACCGATCCTACCAAGGGACAGCTCGGTGCCGCAGCAGAGGAAGCCGGGTTCCTGATCGAACGCACCGTCGTCGAAGCCGAAGGGATCTGCCCAAAATGCCAGAAGGCACAGGCTGCATGAGCCTTGTATCCCTGAAAGGCCTGTCCGTTCAGTATGGCGGCAACACGGTGCTGTCCGATGTGAACCTGAATATCGAAGCGGGTGAGATCCTCACCATCGTCGGGCCGAACGGATCGGGAAAATCCACGCTCTTGCGCAGCATCATCGGCGCCCTGAAGCCCAGCCGGGGCAGCATCACCCGCGCGCCCGGCCTGCGCATCGGCTATGTACCGCAAAAACTGCATATCGATCCCACCCTGCCGTTAACCGTGCGCCGGTTTCTGAGCCTGCCAACCCGCATCAGTGACGCTCAGGCCGGAGCCGCATTGACACAGGCCGGTGCCGACCGGCTGGCCACGCGGCAGATGTCGGGCCTGTCGGGCGGGCAGTTCCAGCGCGTCCTTTTGGCCCGGGCGCTGCTGACAAACCCGCAACTTCTGATTCTGGATGAAGCCACCCAAGGCCTTGATCAACCCGGCTCCGCCGCCTTTTACCAACAGATCGCAACCGTACGGGCTGAACTCGGCTGCGCGGTGTTGATGGTCAGCCATGAATTGCACGTGGTCATGGCCGCCTCTGACCGGGTGATCTGCCTCAACGGCCATATTTGCTGCGAGGGGGAGCCGGAACACGTGGCCTCTGCCCCGGAATACCGGGCGCTGTTTGGCACCGGAACCCAAGGAGCGCTGGCGCTTTACCGGCACGAACACAACCACTCGCACGACCATTCCCACGATCATGGCCCTGGCTGCGACCACGATCACGGCCCCTCCGACGCAAACAGGGGCGTTGCAGATATGGACAAGGTATCATGAGCTTTCTCGACAGTTTCCTGATCCGCGCCGCGCTTGCTGGGATCGGCGTTGCGCTGGCGGCGGCGCCACTGGGCTGTTTCGTGGTCTGGCGCCGAATGGCCTATTTCGGCGATGCCACGGCGCATGCTTCCATCCTGGGCGTAGCTTTGGCGCTGGCTTTTGATACCTCGGTCTTTGCGGGCGTGCTCGTTACCTCGCTGATGATGGCGACAGCGGTTTCGAGCCTCAGCAACCGGGGCTATGCCATGGATACGCTGCTCGGGGTTCTGGCACATTCTTCGCTGGCCTTTGGCCTAGTCGCGGTCTCCTTCCTGCATGGGGTCCGGATTGATCTGATGGCCTATCTGTTTGGCGATATTCTGGCCGTCAGCCGCGTTGATCTGGCGATTATCTGGGGCGGCGCGGCGCTGGTTCTGCTGTTGCTCTGGGCGCGGTGGTCGGCGCTTCTAACGGCGACCCTGAACCCGGATCTGGCCTATGCCGCCGGGATCGACCCGAAACGAGAGCAGATGGTGCTGACCATTGCCCTCGCGCTTGTCGTCGCGGTGGCGATCAAGGTGGTCGGCGTCTTGCTGATCGCCGCGCTCTTGCTGATCCCGGCCGCCGCCGCACGTCCCTTTGCCTCGACCCCGGAACGAATGGCGCTGATTGCGGCAACGATCGGCGCCTTGTCCGCCCTCGGGGGGCTGCAACTGGCTTTTACCTTTGACACGCCGACCGGGCCGACCATTGTCTGCCTTGCCGCCATCCTGTTCGCGCTTTCCAGTCTGGGTCACGCCCTGCGCCAGCATATCATCGGTCGCAATTGATCCGTGAGCCTGCGCAGACCGTGTGATTTCCTGTTGCATGGTTCAGCACATATGTTCTGTTTATCCCATGAACCCCCAACTTGATCCGAAACAGACCGCCCGCCTGCTGGCCACGCTGAAAGAGAGCATTTCCCACATGCCGCCCAAACTGGCGGCGGCGGCGAAATATATCATCGATAAGCCGGGTGATTTCGCGCTCGACCCGGTGCGCCTTACCGCCACCAAGGCCGGGATCAGCGCCAATACGCTGGTGCGTCTTGCTGAACATCTGGGGTTTGACAGTTTCGAAGCCCTGCGCACCCCCTTCCGCGCCGCGCTTGTCACTGGGCAAGAGGCGGGGCTGGGAGAGGATTGGCTGGCGCAGATGCAAACCTCTGATGCGCCGTCGGCGGCGCTTCAGGCGCGCGCGGCCCGCAACGAGATCAACATCGTAGCGCGCTCTTTGCGGCTGATGACCCCCGAACGGACCGCTGCCATTGTTGAAACGCTGACCTCGGCACGGCGATGTTACGTCACCGCCACCCGCGCCTCATATGCACTGGCGCATTACTTTCACTACGTGGGGCGGATGGCACTGCCGGATCTGGATCTGGTGCCGCGCCATATGGGCTCGGCGATGGACGATCTGATCGACCTCTCGGCGGAGGACTGCCTGATCGCCATCACCTTTGCCCCCTACTCCTCGGGGACCATTCAGGCCCTGCGCATGGCGGCAAAGAGAGGCGCCAAGGTCGTGCTGATTTCAGACAGCGAGGTGATCGCCCCCGGCATCCATGCCGATCATGTGCTGGCCGTCGCGTCGAATTCGCTGCATGCCTTTGGCGCCTATGGTGGCGCCATGGCGGTGCTGGAATGCCTGCTGACACACCTGATCACGGCAGGCGGAGACACCGCCCGCCGCCGGATCGAGGCCTATGAGGACCTGCGTCAGGACAGCGGCGCCTACTGGAGTGGCCCCAAACTGCCCCGCACTGGCCGCTGACGGGATCAGAACCGCAGCGACAGGCAGGACATGCCGCCGTCCAGTTTCGCGCAGTCGCGGTTGTCGATCTCCACGACCTCGAACCCTTCGCGGTCCAGCATTTCGGCAGTGCGCGGGAACCCCGCCGCCATCAACACCAGATTGTTGAACCGGATCGCGTTGGCCGCTGCCTCTTCGCCATCGGCCACGTGCAGAACTCGGTAGCCTTCGAAACAGCCCGAGGCATCCAGCCGACGGGTGGACAAGATCGTTTCCGCATCCATCAGGGAACAATCGGTCTTGAAGTGCAAAACCCCCTCGGGCGTGAAAACCTCGCGCAGGGAGTGGCCCCATTCCGCCGCGATCTCTGCCAACTCGGCAACGCCCGCCGCATCCGTGCGATCCGAGCGGCCCACCAGGATCTCGCGACCGGTCACCAGAATGTCCCCGCCTTCAATATGGCCGTGTCCCTTGATTTCGCGCAGATCTTCGTAACACCCCCGCAGGGCCGGAGCCATTTCGGCCACCTCCCCCATGCGGGACGGCGCGCCGGGGCGCATCAACACGGCGCCCTGCGGCAGGCACAGCGCGGTGTCCTCGACAAAGACCGCATCTGGATAGGCCTCCAGCGGGTCCAACTCGATCACTTCGGCGCCGGTGCTTTTGAGGGCCGCCACATAAGACGCATGGGCCTTCAGCATGGTCTCCAGATCCGGGGTGCCGATATCCTCGGCGCGCAGCCCGTTGACGATGCTGGCCGCCGGACGGCGGGTGATGGCGCGGGTAAACTCAAACGAAGGGTTGGTCATATTCTAGTCCTGTGTCGGCACAAAAACAGGTGCCGCGATTTCAATCATGGAAGGGCCGGTTTTCGGCGCCGCGCGCAAAGCAGCGGCGACCTCGGCCGGGGTTTGAGCCACCGCCTGATGCGGAATGCCAAAAGATCGGGCGGTTGCGGCAAAATCGGGCGGCGTGGGATCACAGCCGACCACTGTCACGCCAACGTCCTGCATCGAGGTCGCGATTTCGCGGTAGCCGTGGTTGTTCCAGACCACGAATGTGACCGGCAGGTCTTCCTCGACCGCGACCATGACTTCGGGCAGCGAAAACTGCGCACCGCCATCGCCGACGATACAGATCACCCGCGCGTCAGGCGCCGCAATCGCGGCCCCGATGGCTGCGGGAATGCCATAGCCGAGCGCGCCATATCCCGTTGCCGCGTTGAACCAGCCGCCGGGGCGGTCGTGATCGTAGTACAGGTTCCCGGCATAGATCGGCTGCGTCGAATCCCCGACCATGATCGCGCCAGGCAGCGCATCGCGCATGGCATCCAGCACGGCGACCTGATCGCGATACTCCGGTCCCAACTCCTCCAGAGCGGCATCGCGGGTGCGGGCCGCCCGCGCGGCGCCGTCATTACCCGCCTGCCCGTCCGGCATCGCTGCCAGAAGCGCAGTCAGAAAGCCCCCTGCCCCGCTTTGAATACAAAGCTCGGCAGGGTGTCGCTGCAATTGCTGGTCACAAAGATCGACCCGGATCAGCACAGCCATCGCAGGCATGGTGCCAGTTGCGTACATGTCATAATCCGTCGGCCCCATCTCGGTTCCGATGGCCAGAACCACGTCGGCCTCCTCGATCAGTGCCCGTGTTGCCTGCAGGCTGGGGCTCGCCGGAACGCTCAGGGCATGATCGAAAAGCACCCCACGGGCGTTGACCGTCTGTACCACCGGAGCATCCAGCCGTTCAGCCAGGCGCCGCAATTGCGCCGCTTCCGATTTGGCCCCGCCGCCTGCAAGGATCACCGGGCGCCGCGCGGCGTTCAGCCGTCGCGCGGCCTCGGCAATCTGATCGGCATCCGCCTCTGGATAGTTCGCGTTTGACTGGGGAGCCGCCGCGCCTTCGGGTGCAGCAGTACCGGCGATATCCAGCGGGATCTGCACATGCACAGGACCGGGTCGCGGGCTCTGTACGTGATCGAACACCCGGTTCAGCGCTGGGGTCAGCGCTTCTGGACTGTCGACATGTTCGGACACCAGTGCCACCGTCGCCGCCAGCGCGTGCTGGTCGGGCAATTCGTGCAGATGCCCCATACCCTTCCCCAGCGACGGGGCCGCATTGACCCCAGAGACGACCAGCATCGGCACGGAATCCGCCCGCGCCTGCGCCATGGGCGTCAGCGTATTGGTCAATCCCGGCCCGGTGATAACAAAGGCTACGCCTGGCTGTCCCGACACGCGGGCGTAACCGTCTGCCATGAACCCGGCGCCCTGTTCGTGGCGCGGCGTCACATGACGGAGCCCCGACGCGGCAAGCCCCCGGTAAAGTTCCACCGTGTGCACTCCGGGAATACCGAACACACAGGTCACGCCGCGCGCCTTCAGATCTGCGACAAGCTGTTCTCCGACGCTGGTCATGCGACCTCCTGCGCCTTTTGGGCGGCATGGGCCACGATCCGGTCAAGCGCTTTGTCGAAACCTGCATCTTCGATAGTCAGTGCCACCCGCACCCAGGTCTTCAGGCTTTCCCCGAAAGAAGAACCCGGCATCACGGCAACCCCACCGTTTTCCAGCAGGTCCATCGCATAGGCATCACCATCCATGCCGGTGGCAGAGACATCGATCATCGCGAACATGCCGGCTTCGGGACGGTGCACGGTCAGTCCTGTTTCCGCATGCAGCCGATCCGCCAGACGTTCGGCGCGGGCAGAGAACCGGCTCACCATGCCTGCCGCCACAGAAGATCCCTCGCGCACCGCCTGTTCGGTCATGTCGGCGATGAAAGGCTGGTTGCCGAACAGCATGGTTTCGGAAAACGGCAGCAAGGCATCGCAGAAGTCCTTGGAGGCGACACACCAGCCGCTGCGGAATCCCGGCGCGGCGTGGGATTTGGAAACCGAGGATACGGCGATCACCCGGTCCGCGATATCGGCCTGTGCCAGGGGCGATGTAAACTCAGCACCATCGAACACCAGTTCGGCGTAAACCTCGTCCGAGATGATCCAGAAATCATGCTCCACGGCGAGTTTGCCGATGGCCGCGATATCCTCTGGCGTCAAAATCGACCCTGTGGGATTGTGCGGTGAGGTCAGCAGCACCGCGCGGGTCCGCGGTGTGATACGGGCTGCAATATCTTCGGCCTGCATGCGAAACCCGTGTTCGGGGCGCAGGGGCACGGGCACCATATTGGCGCCGGTTGCGCGAATGACACCTTCGTAAGTGGCATACATCGGATCCCCGACGAGCACCTCATCGCCGTGCTGCGCGACACCGGTCATCACTGCGAACAGCGCGGTCTGGGTGCCCGGGAAACAAAGGAAGTTGTCCGGCTCGAACGCCCGGCCGATCTTGCTGCTGTATTGCGCGGCCAGCGCTCGGCGCAGGTTCATTTCGCCGCGCCCATCGGAATATCCGGTACGGCCAGATTGCATGGCGCGGGCCGCAGTATCAAGCAGCGGCTGCGGCACCGGCACATCCGGCTCACCGATGGTCATCTCGACCAGATCGGCTCCTGCTTCGGCCATGGCGCGTGCTTTCAGGTGTATTTCCCATTTTGCACCGCCCAGCCCTGCCAAACGCGTGGTCACATCTGTTGTTTTCATGGCCGATCAGCCTTTTCCTGAGGTGTCATTTTCAATTCTAATCCGGTAATGGCGCCGACGGAGCGCACCCCGATTTCGGGCAGCTCTCCCGGCTCAAAAGCATCCGGCAGAGCGCCACCTTCGAGCCATAGACCGTCGATCACCGCGTTACAGGCAATGGCGAGATGGCGCACACCAGGCGGCGCGACGGAGCGTCCGGTCTCACGCAGCGCAGCATCGATCAGCGCCTCAAGCCGGTCCCGGAAATCGGCATAGGTCTGCGCGTGAATCTGGCGCATGACCGGATCCTGCTGCACCTTGTTGAGGAAACTGGCCCAAAGACCAATCGAACGCGGATCGACAACCGGCGGCGTTAGCGAGGCCACAACAAAGGCCGACAACCTGCTCACCGCACAGCCGGTGACCTGCGTGGCCGGGGCCTCGGTCAGATCCGTCATATAGGTCATGTGATGTTCGTAGGCAGCGCTGATCAACTCTTCCTTGGAGGAGAAGTAGTGCCGGATCAGACCTTGCGTCACATCGGCACGCTCGGCGATGGCCCGGACCGTCGCCCCGCGCACGCCATTTTCGGCGACCAGCTCAAGCGTAGCCGCGATCAGGGCGGCCTTTCGGGCCTCTGCAGTCTCCCGCTTAAATTTCCGGCGCTCTTCGGTCACGGTCTCTCCGGCCTGACGATTTCAAATTATACACTTGCATAATTACTATTGTTCGTCCTTACTACAAGCCGAAAAGTAAGGACCGCGAAAAATGCCGCAAAGCGCCGCTGCCAGCACAGCTGCTCAGACACCCCCTGCCCCCGACGCTGCCAACGAGGCGATCCGGGTCACGGATCTGCACAAATCATTCGGGCATCTGGAGGTTCTGAAGGGGGTTTCACTGACCGCGCAGAAAGGCGACGTGGTCGCCATCATCGGCGGCTCCGGCTCTGGCAAATCAACTATGCTGCGCTGCATCAATTTTCTGGAACAACCCACGTCCGGCAAGATCATCATCGGCGGCGAGGAGGTCGCCATGCGCAGCGATGGCAGCCCGGCGAATCGCCGTCAGATCGAACGGATCCGCACCCGTCTGGCCATGGTGTTCCAGCAGTTCAACCTCTGGACCCACCGCACCCTTCTGGAAAACGTGATCGAAGTGCCGGTGCATGTGCTGAAACAACCGCGCGCCGAAGCGATCACCAAGGCCCGCCAGTTGCTGGAGCGGGTCGGGCTTGCCGACAAGGCAGATACCTTTCCGGCCTTTCTGTCCGGCGGACAGCAGCAGCGGGCAGCGATTGCGCGCGCGCTGGCGGTTGATCCGTCGGTCATGCTGTTTGACGAACCCACATCGGCGCTGGATCCGGAACTGGTGGGCGAAGTGCTGACGGTCATCCGCGACCTTGCCGCCGAAGGGCGTACCATGCTGCTGGTGACCCACGAAATGAAATTCGCCCGCGAGGTCGCGGATCACGTTGTCTACCTCTACCAGGGGCGGATCGAGGAACAGGGACCGCCAGAACAGGTCTTTGGCAACCCGCAATCCCCCCGTCTGCAACAGTTTCTGAAATCCGTCCACTAAGGGCGGCAAGGCCGCAAAGGCCAATCATCTCAACTCAGGGAGAATACCTATGACATTCAAATCATTGCTTTCCGCGACGACCGCCGCGCTGGCGCTGGCCGCGACCATGGCCACAGCCGAAGAAGTAAAGATCGGTATCGCGGCCGAACCCTATCCGCCCTTTGCTTCGGCTGACAGCTCCGGCAACTGGGTTGGTTGGGAAATCGACGTCATCAACGCGGTTTGCGCCGCTGCTGAACTGGACTGCGTGATTACTCCGGTTGCATGGGACGGCATTATCCCGTCGTTGACCGGCAAGCAGATCGACGCCATCATGGCCTCCATGTCGATCACCGAAGAGCGCATGAAAACCATCGATTTCTCCGACGCTTACTATAACACCCCCACGGTGATCGTTGCGGACAAGTCCATGGACATTGAGCCGACCCCTGAATCGCTGGCAGGCAAGATCCTGGGCGTGCAGGCCTCGACCATCCACCAGGCCTATGCGCAGGAATACTTCAAGGACGCCGAAATCCGCGTCTATCAGACCCAGGATGAAGCCAACCAGGATCTGTTCGCCGGCCGCATCGACGCGACCCAGGCCGACAGCATCGCCATGGCGGATTTCGTCGGTTCTGACGCAGGCGCCTGCTGCGAGATCAAAGGCCCGGTGAAAGACGACCCTGCCATTCTGGGCAAAGGTGTCGGCGCCGGTGTGCGCAAGGGTGAAGAGGATCTGAAGGCGGCGTTGAACAAAGGGATCGCCAAGATCCTTGCCGACGGCACCCACGCCGAAATCACCTCCAAATACTTCACGACCAGCATCTACTAAGGCGCTACCGTGACTGACTTCCTGAACGCGCTCGGTCTGGCTGACAGCGCAGCACTGCTATCGCTGTCGGCTCCAGGCTGGGGAAGCAACCTGCTGCGCGGGTTGGCAAATTCTCTGCAAATCGCCTTTGGTGCTTTTGGACTGGGGCTTCTGATCGGGCTGTTCGGGGCCTATGGAAAACTTTACGGCGGGAAGGTCACGCGTGACCTTCTGGCCGTATACACCACCGTGATCCGCGCCGTTCCCGAACTGGTGCTGATCCTGATCCTCTATTACGTGGGCACCGATCTTATCAACAAGGCGTCCGCGCTGCTTGGCGGTGGGCGGGTCGAGATCAACGGGGTCGCCGCCGGCATCTGGGTTCTGGGGATCGTGCAGGGCGCCTATGCGACCGAAGTGCTGCGCGGCGCCATTCAAGCCGTCCCGCCCGGTCAGATCGAAGCGGCCCGCGCCTATGGGATGCCTGCATTGATGACCATGCGCCGGGTCACCATTCCGGCGATGATGGCCTTTGCCACGCCGGGTCTGGCCAATCTGTGGCTGATCGCGACCAAGGACACCGCATTGCTGGCCGTTGTCGGTTTCAACGAGCTGACGCTGGAGACCAAACAGGCCGCCAGCAGCACCCGCGCCTATTTCACCTTCTTCCTTGCTGCCGGGGCGCTCTACCTGCTGGTTACGCTCTGCTCCGGGGTCATCTTTGGCCGGGTTGAGAAATGGGCCCGCCGTGGTCAGCCGTCGCTAAAGGAGGGCCGCCAATGACCAGCCTGCGTGCATTTTTCCAACCGCATCGGATCGTGATGCTGGCGCTTTTTGCCGCCTTTGTTGTCTGGTGCGCCGTCAGCCTGCGCTGGGACTGGCTGCCGAAATACATGCCGCTGGCGATCGAGGGCATGTGGACCACACTCTGGATCCTCGTGGTGACAACCATCCTCGGCTTTCTTCTGGCGGTGCCGTTGGGGCTCGCCCAGGCGGTGGGGCCTTGGTATCTGTCCGCCCCGGCCCGGATGTTCTGCACGGTGATACGCGGCACCCCGTTGCTGCTGCAGATCTGGCTGCTGTATTATGGGCTTGGCTCCTTGTTTCCGCAGTTTCCCTGGATCCGTTCCTCTGAACTCTGGCCGTACCTGCGGCAGGCCTGGCCCTATGCGGTGCTGGCGCTGACGCTGTCTTATGCCGGGTACGAGGGCGAGGTGATGCGGGGCGCATTCTCTGGCGTCGCCCGTGGACAGCTGGAGGCAGCCAAATCCTTTGGCATGCCCCGGATGACCATGTTCCGCCGTATCTGGCTGCCTCAGGCCGTGCGCAACGTGCTGCCGACGCTTGGCGGGGAAACCATCCTGCAATTGAAGGCAACGCCGCTGATCGCCACCATCACGGTTATGGACATCTACGCGGTGTCCTCCCGCGTTCGCTCCGACACCTTCATCGTCTATGAGCCGCTCTTGCTGCTGGCGCTGGTCTATATGGTGATTGCAGGGATCATCAGCCTTATGTTCGGCTATTTCGAACGTCAGGTGCCCGGCGGGCATCGCCGATAGGTTCTCCTAACGTTCTTGGCGCCCTCCGATGCGGGGGCGCCTTTCTTCACGACACGACGGTAATGTCTGTAATGTCGCTGTCCACATCACGGCAGGCGGTCAGCAATCTGCGCTTCAGGTGCGACATGACATAGGTCGCATGGAACCGACTCGGCGCGCGCAGCACCAGGCGGCCACCTGCCCTGCTCTCCCGTGTCAGAGCCTGTATCCAGGCCGTATAGGTCGCCATGTCCTCTGTATGCAGCAGGCCCTTGGCGAGGCTCCATTCGGTGCCATCAGACAAATCCGGCGCCGGTGCGCTGGCCTCGCTGCGCAAGGGCACCACATTGGTTGGCTGTTCGTCGCTACCGCTCATCCTGCAGTCAAAATCAGGGCCTACGGCGGCCCAGCGGTCCCGGGTGTCATCCAGTATCCGGTCCAGCCCCAGACCGTACTGAGAGACCCTGCCGCGCGCGCCCTGCCGTTTGATGACCAGCCATCCCATGGAGCGCAGCTTGGCCATCTCTCGCTTCACGGTGCGCTCATCCACATTCCAGAGCCGGGCAATCTCACGCTGGCCTACAGCGAGTTCATCCCGTTGCCAGTTGTAGCGAGCTGTCAGAAGCGTCAGCAAACGAAGAACAAGCCGTTGGGAGGTCGGTCCCTGTGCCAGCGCATATGCTCCCATGGCAGTGAGAACATCGTACTTGATCGCCGCCGCATGACGACCCGCTGGTCTTTTGGCAAGCATTGCCATCCCCGTTCCCGCCATGGCTGCTATTTGTTTCAAATAGCAGCCGGTTGCCTCATGCGCTGTGTTTTCGTGTCTGAGAGAACGCAGCCGTCGTGTTGGTCGGTTTCGATCCGAACTCAACGTTTTTCTGTATCTTGGCCTAATTTGCGTCCGGAGTTCCGATTCTGTCAAGAACCCATCGGATTGGTCGGGCATACCCAAACCTTTTTCTGATAAGAAAATTGGTATCAATGGTATTGGGGGACGCTTTGGATGTCCCCTATTCAATCGAAAATGTCCCCCAATAGGTTGGGGAGGGTTTCTTAATGTCCCCCTATATCTGCGCCATTGTAGGCCAAAAAACGGGGCGTATTGCCATGTGCCTCCGAATCGGCGGAGCAGTGACACAGGCGTTTGTTTTCAGCCCTCTGAACAAGGTGTCCCCGCAGGGACAGGACGCTAATCCAAACAATAATAGGTTTTGCGTTTTTTGCAAATCCGACGTAAATGGGTTTTGAGGCAGAATTAGCGTCCTGGGTAAACGGGACCTATGCCACTTTGATGTAGGAGCAGTCATGTTTACACACGAAGACCTGGCCCGGTTGCAGGCGCAGTCACTCAAGATGCAAAGCTGGATCCGGCAGCAGACCTTTTCCCCCGAAATGGAAAAGACCCTGCGCAGATTTTCCAGCTGGGAAGTCGCAGAGCTGATTTTCAAGGTCAATCAATCCACTCTGCGCGGGCGGCTGGCGGCCGACCCTTCCCTGCCGCAGGGACAGGTCGAGGAAGACGGCCGCCAGCGCTGGTATTCCCTGGAAGAGATCAACGAGCTGCGGCGCCGGATCAAGATCAACCGCAAGTCCCTGCTGCCGCAGCGCCCGGCGGGCAAGCGCGCTCTGCGGGTGGCGATTTCCAACTTCAAGGGCGGCGCCGGCAAATCCACCGTGGCACTGCATTTCGCCCATGCGGCGGCGCTGGACGGATACCGGGTGCTCTGCCTCGATTTCGACCCGCAGGCGACTCTGTCCCACTCCATGGGGCTGAGCGACGTCACCGAGGACTATACGGTCTGGGGCATCATGGCGCGGGATCTGGTGCGTGAGACCGAACGTATGAATGCATCCGCGCGGGGCGCCGAAACCGGGGCCGCCCTGCCCGAACGTCGCCTGCCGGGATCGATCACCGGCATGGGCCTGCAGGATCTGCGCATCGGGGATTTCATCAAACCGACCAGCTGGCCGACGATTGACTTGGTGCCCAGCTGCGCCAATGCGGCCTTTGTCGAATTTGCCAGCGCGCAGTACCGCTATCTCAATCCTGAATGGTCCTTCTTCGCGGCTGTGTCGCGCTACCTCGATCAGCTGCCTGCGGATGAATATGACCTGATCATTTTCGATTGCCCGCCGGCGATTGGCTATCAGTCGATGAATGCGGTCTTTGCGGCCGACATGCTCTACATCCCGTCGGGGCCGGGCTACTGGGAATACGATTCCACCACCTCCTTTATCGGGCAGCTGTCCGAAGCGCTTGAGGATCTGTCGGCCTTCAACGGGGTTGTCCCCGCGGGGACGTTCTCTTTGCCGAAGGTGTTTCAGGACGTCCGCTTCCTGTTGACGCGCTATGAATCCGGCAACGATCTGCACCGCGCGATGCGTAGTGCCTTCATGAAGGTTTTCGATGGCAGGATGACTGAGCATCCGATCGAAATGACCCGTGCGGTCGAACAGTCGGGACGGTTCCTGAGTTCGATCTACGAGATCGATTACCGGGACATGACGCGCGAAACCTGGCGGCGTGCGCGGGCGTCTTTCGATCAGGCCTATGATGAATTCAAGACAAACGCGGTCGCCGCCTGGGAAAAGCTGGAGGATGAGGCATGAGCAAGCGCAGAGTTTTCGACATCGATTTCCCAGAAGACCCCCCTGCCCCGGCCGCGGCCGAAACGCCCCGGCACAAGACGCCTGAGGGATCCGGCGCCGGAGAGGCGCGGCGTGGGCCGATGGCGACCGCCATCACCGAGAACGCAGATGCCCTGCGTCAGCGCGCCGAGGCAGAGAAAACAATCCGAGCGGAAAATGACCGGCTGGCGCATGAGTTCGTGCGACTCAAGAAACTGGGGCTGGTCGTGGACCGGATCCCGCTGGAAAAGATCCGCACTGACAAACTGGTCCGGGACCGTTCTGTCAGTCGGGATCCCGAATTGGATGAGCTGAAGGATTCGATCCGCTCGATCGGGCTGTCGAACCCGATCCGGGTCGAGGAAGACGGGGGTGTCTATCAGCTGGTTCAGGGCTTTCGGCGTCTGTCGGCTTATCGTGCTCTGCTTGAGGAAACGGGCGATGACAGCTTCGCAGCCATTCCGGCGGGGCTGGTGGCCAAGGGGGAAACCCTGCAGGGCCTCTATCGCCGGATGGTCGATGAAAACCTGGTGCGCCGGGATATCTCCTTTGCCGAGATGGCGCAGCTGGCCGTGTCCTATGCGCAGGATCCCGAGACGGAGGCGGACAGCATTGATGAGGCCGTGCGGCTTCTCTATGCCTCTGCCGGGCGTCAGAAACGCAGCTACATTCGCCATTTTGCCGACCTGCTGCTCATGATCGGGCCCGAGGTTACCTTCCCTGAGGCGATCCCGCGCGCGTTGGGGCTCGATCTGAAGAAGCGGCTGGCGGATGATCCAAAGGCGCAAGCGCAGTTGCAGGCACAGCTGCGGTCTCTGCGGCCTGATACGGCAGAGGCAGAACTGGTGCTGTTGCGGGGTGTCCTGACATCGCCGACATCCGAAGCTTCCAGCAGTCCCGCTGGTGGGACCGCGCCGAAATCGGCTAGTGCAAAGACGACCCTGCGCTGCGCTGTCCCCGCGGGGACGGTGCGATGTCAGGCCCGGGATGGGAAGATCGAGATGGCGATGGAACGGGATTTTTCCGCCATCGACCGGCGGCGGCTCGAAGAGGCAATCTCGGCCTTCTTCACCACGCTGGACCGGGGCGCGGAATAAATCCTAGCCACAGTGCGAAATGTCTTGGAGAAAGCAAAAGGGCTGTCCCCGCGGGGACAGCCCTTTCTTTTTGCCGGTTTGCCGTGGGTCAGTTCAGAACCTTGAAATCAATCCGCCGGTTCTTGGCCCGGTTCTGCGCGGTGTCGTTGGACACCAGCGGGGTGGTTTCACCATAGCCGACCGGTTTCAGTCGATCCGCCCCAATGCCTTTGCGGGTCAGATAGCTCACCACCGCATCGGCGCGTTGCTGGCTCAGTCGCATGTTCCAGGCCGCCTGGCCCTGACTGTCGGTGTGACCGCCAACCTCAAGAATGATCGAGGGGCAGCGGCTGACGATATCGTACAGGCTGTCCAGAAAGATGATCGAGGTTCGGTCCAGCTGCGCGGTGGACGGGGCAAAGTTCACGCTGCGGCTGCGTGACAGAATATCGAACCGGCCAAGGCAGGCCTCGCGGCTGAAATCTCCGGCGGTTTCCAGCGCGGCCGAGGCTCCGGACACAGGCGCAGCGATGGCTGGCGCCGTTCCGGGGGAGGTGCGTTGGAAGGTTAGGTTGAGATTGACGATCCCCAGCGGTGTGATGGTGACATTGGCGGCTTCCTCCAGCTTCTCGCGCCCGGCCATCAGGTTGAAATCCTTCAGCTGCAGGATGACGGGATCGACCGAGGAAATATTGACCCGGTCATTGTCCAGCAGGGTTACCGCAACCCGCGGGGACAGGTCGACATCGGCGCCATGCAGCGACAGGGTGACGGGAACCTGCATCAGCTTGCGGCGCACTGTGGGCAGGTCCGCCAGCTGCGCCGGATCCAGAACCGCGGTGACGGTGGCCTCGGGATGGGCGAAGGTTTCAAAGAACAGGAACCGCATCCGCACATTGCGCAGGTCGATCTTGGTGTCGACCGAATCCAACGCGATCTTGATCTGGGCGATGCCTTTTTCGGTGATCTGCCCGCTGAAGGCCGCGAATTCGCTGGTCTCGGCGATGGTGCCTTTCTTGACCGACAGGAAGGTGATGGTGGAAATTTCCGGATCCAGTTGCCAGCCGTGTTCGAACGGATCGGCCGCAAAAACCGTGCGGGGCAGGGTGAAAAGGACGAGGAAAATCGGAAGAATGAGCAATCGGAACATGGGACAAGCCACTCCTGGCGGAACTAGGACACTGTTCCCCGCATAGCACGAAATAGTAGGGAACTGCTGCTAGCATAACAGGAAACTTGTGGTGTGGCGCAAGGATGGCGATACTTTCGGCAGGAATTTCCCGGCCTTGCGATCCTTTGTGGATGCTGCGACGGTGTGAAAAGGTGTTGGAGTAAAGTAAATGCGCGCGATGTTTGCGGCGATCCGAATTGGTCTCGCTCTTCTTTTGGTTGTGTTCTGGGGAGCCAGTCATGCGAGGGCGGAAGAACGTCTAGCCCTGGTCATTGGCAACTCTGCCTATGCATCCGTCACCGCGTTGGACAACCCCGACCGGGACGCACAGCTGATCGCGCAGACGTTGGAACAGGTTGGATTTACGGTCACTGTTGAGACGGATCTGACACAGGTCGGGATGAAGCGAGCGATCGCCCATTTCGGGCGCAGCCTGCGGGCGGCGGGGGAAGATGCCACCGGATTGTTCTATTACGCCGGGCACGGGGTGCAAAGCTTTGGCAACAACTATCTGCTGCCAGTCGATGTGGCGCTGGCCGATGCCGCGGATCTGGACCTGATGGCGGTCGAAGCGCAATCAGTGCTGCGGCAGATGGCTTCGGCGCGCAATCGAACCAACCTTGTGATTCTGGACGCCTGCCGCAACAACCCGTTCGAAAATGTGCCGGATCTGGACGAAAGCGGCCTTGCCGAAATGAAGGCTCCGACCGGCACCTTCCTGGCCTATGCGACGTCTCCGGGTGGGGTGGCTCTGGATGGGGACGGGGACAACAGCCCGTTTACCCAAGCATTGGCGACGCAAATTCAGGTCCCGGGCCAGCCGGTCGAGCAGGTGTTCAAGGATGTGCGCCGCGCGGTACTGGAGCAGAGCCGGGGACAGCAGACCCCCTGGGATACCTCATCGCTGGTCAGCGACTTCGTCTTTGCCAAGGCTCCTGAGGAACGGGCGCTCACACCGGCAGAGACTGAGGAGCTGCAGCTGTGGCGCTCGGTCGAGGCGACGCGGGATCCGGTGCAGCTGATGCTGTTCCTGCGCGGCTATCCCGATGGGGCCTATACCCAGGAGGCGCGGGACATGCTGAAGGACGTCATGGCAGAGGAACTGGCCGGTGGTGGCACCGCGGCGCCTGCGCCCACGTCACAAGGTCCCGACGAGGCCGAAACAGCCATGTTCAATGCGGCGCAGCAGGATGGCAGCCTCAGCGCTTATGAGGCCTATCTGCAAAATTACCCGGCTGGCACCTATGCCGAGATCTCCCGCACCGAAATCGCGGCGCTGACGGCCGGTTCCGGCACGGATCCAGAGGCCGGGGGAGAGCCGGAGGTCGTCGCGGCGCCTGCCGAAGATCCGGGGCCAAGACCCGCGGATTCAGGGCCGGTCACCTATGCCAGCCCTCTGGATGCAGAGGTAGCAGCGCTTGCGGGCAAAAGCCTGGCCGAAGTGGTCGATCTGTCGCCGATGTTCCCCCCAATCGAGGGGCTGCCGGAAAGCTACTGGAAAGAGCAGACCTGCAGCGCCTGCCATCAATGGAACCGGGAGCGTCTATGCGATCAGGGCAATACCTATCTTAGCCTCAATATGCAGCGTTCCCTGTCCAAGCAGCATCCGTTCGGCGGCGCCTTGAAACGCACGCTGAAATCCTGGGCCGCCGGGGGCTGCCAATAGGGGATCACCTATCACGGGTGGCAGATTGGGTGCCTGCCTGTTCCGCATGATGTTGGGCGGGCTCAGGGTGCGTGCGTGGTGACAAGGAAATAGACCCATTCTCCTTTAAAATCAGTATGTTGTCCTCTCGCTTCTGTCACACGCTCGCGCAGCCAAGCCAGATAGGGTTCGGCGGGTTCGCTGATAGGCCGCAGCCCGGAATAAAGCGGATGAGAGGCGGCAAAGGCGACTGCGATTTCCTGCCCGTAGGGCGGGCCAACGGCGATCTGCAGGCCGGGATCTCCGTCTTCCCTGGCACCAACGCGCAGCGGATCTTTGGCAGGGGTCTGCTGTAGTGCGATGGTTTCATTCGGGACCAGATGCAGCACCTGCCCGCCTGCATCGAAATAATCGACATAGACATAGGCGGGGTAATCCGGCGCGGTCAGATCGAAGAACAGCCGGTCGCCGCCTGCATAGGACAGGACCCGTGCGTGGGCGTCGTCCCCGACCAGTAGGGGATTGGTGATCTGATCCGTGCTTTGCGGCAGGCCGACCTCTCCGATCCCGGCAAGGGCGCCGCATTGCGGGCGCGGTAGCAGGCGCATCTGGTCGGATACGGTGATGTCCTGTCCCATCTGCGCCTGCAACGCGGCAAGAACCGGTGCCCGCATCCCGTCTTCCGGAATATGACCCCGCAGGGACAGCGTGGCGGTATCCGGGTCAAAGGCAACCTGAAGCCGGGAGCAGGGCACGGCGGCCAGACTGCCCAGCAGCCCATCCCGCAGGCTGTTTCCGTCTGACGCAGCGGCGGTGGGCGCCATGAAGCTTTGGAAGGCGGCCAGTGAGACAGGGTCGATCCCGTCAGGTGCGCCGCCCTGAAAGGCAAGAGCGGCGGTGACCTGATCGCTTTGCGGAACGGCGGTGGGCAAAACCGCAGCTTTGGGCGGGAGCGTTTGCGCCGCATCCACTGATGGCGATGCCTGCGGCACCGGCGCCGTGTCAGGGGCGAACTGAGCAATGGGCTGCGCCGCCGGGGCCGCTGTTTTCACGTCGAGTGAGGGCTCTGCAGCCGGTGCAAGGCGGGCAGGCGGTAGATCGGTTGCGGCAAGAGCCACATCGGCAGACGGTGTGGTCGATATGGATGGTGTGATCTCGGGGGATAGGCTGGCAACCGCAGCCGGTTTGACTTGCGCTGACGCAATGGGCTGCGCCGCAGGTGGGGCTTGCGCGATAGCTGCACTTTGTGCGGGCGCGGCTGCCGGAACCGGGGCAGGGGAGGGGGGCGAGCTCGCAAGGGCCTGCGGTTGCGGCTCGGCCGGGCGCGCCTCTGATTGCGGCAGCGGATTGGCCGCCAGCCCCTCTTGTTGCGGATCAGCCTCTGCGGCGGCCTCGCCTTCGGGCTGCTGCGGGATTGCCTGGCTGCGGTTCAGCCGTTGCGCCGCCATTGTCAGGCTGCTTTGGGGCGTGGGCTGTTTGACCAGATCATCGGGGCGCAGGCTGAACACCAGCGCGCCTGCCATGGCCGCATGGGCCAGGCCAGATGCGACAAGACCCGCACCCCATATGGAGGCCCGCGATGTCATCCGCCGGTCTCGGGGGTGACGACGAGAACCACATCGCGGAAGCCGAGCTGTTGCGCGCGGCTGACCAGAGGCAGGACATTGCGCAGCTCTGCCGCGCGGTGGGCGTTGATCCGTAGGCGCAGATCCGGGTTCTCCTGCAAATGCTCGCTCAGCACGTCGGGCAGATCTTCGGGGCGCATGTCATCGCCATCCAGCGCCAGGGCGCCCTTCGCCGATACGGCCAGCGTGATGCCGCCAGCGGGCATATCGCGTCCGGTTTCGGCATGGGGCGGGCTGACCTCAAACGGCGCGGTGGCGTCCATCCGTCCGATCAGCATGAAGAAAATGAGCAGGAAGAACACCACATCGATCAGGGCAATGATCGTTTCGGATTGGGCTGCGCGGGCAGGGCGGGTCAGCTTCATGGCTGCACCTCCAGCCTCAGGACCCGTAGCTGCTGCACATCGGCTTGTGCGGCCTTGTCCATCACGCTGATCAGAGCCTGCGTTGACGCTGCGCCGGAGGGCAGGATCAGAACCTGTGTCAGAGGGTCGGCGGCAATGGTGCTGCGCAGGAGGCTGTCCAGTTCCACGCCGGACAGGGGCTGCCCTCGGATCACCGGAACGCCATCTGCGCCGAGGCGAATCATCACCGTATCGGTTGGCGTCGCGGCAGGGCCTGTTGCCCCGTCGGAGGCCCGCAGGGCCGGGATCATATCAAGGTTCAGATAGGTCGAGGTGACCATGAAAAACACGAGCAGGATCAGCATCACGTCGATCATCGGCACCAACGAGATCAGCGCGCGGGGTCTGGAGGCTCGTTTCAGGATCATAGGGCTACCATCCGATCAGCGGTTGGCGTCGGCCAGCATCAGCCTGCCCACGGCGCTTTCGATGGTCTGGGCCGCGCGTTCGATCCGGGATGCGAAAAGCCCTGCCGCAATGGCCGCCGGAATGGCCACCAGCAGCCCTGCCGCGGTGGTCAGCAGAGCCTGCCAGATCCCGCCGGCCAGAACCGAGGCGTTTGCAGCGCCCTGAGCCAGTTCAAGCTCCTGAAAAGACTGGATCATGCCCAGAACGGTGCCCAGAAGCCCCAGCAAGGGCGACACCATGGCGATGAGTTCCAGCAACCGGATCAGGCTGTTCATGCCCGCGACCTCTTCGTTGCCGCGCCGCTCAAGTTCGGACATCAGCAGAGGGCCTTTGAGGCCGCTGCCCAGGGCGTCCATCGCATAGGTCATGACACGGTCGGCCGGGGCGCGGCCCGCTGTTATTGCGTCTTTGGCGCTTTTCCGGTCGCCGCCGCTCCAGAGGTCGATCGCTTTTGCCCGCGCCGCCTCTCCGCTGCAGACGGACCAGAGCTGGATCAGCTTGACCGCGATCACGGTGAGGGACAGCAGCGACATCAGCGCCAACAAGGCGATGACTGGCCCGCCAGTGCCCAGCATTTCCCAGGTGGCGGCCATCTTATTTCACCAGCTGCGCAGCTGCGCGCGATTCAAGGTTGAGGATCGGAAAGCAATCCATCTGCTCTTCGTTCTGCGGCTGGCAGGAGGTGATGTCATGCAGCAGGATCTCGGAAATGTTGCTGCAGGCGATGTCGGGAATTTCAAAGAGTTTCAGGGTTGTGCGCTGAACGGGCAGGGGGGCGGCATCCACCGACAGAAGCCGGTCGATAACACCGCCAGCATCAAGGATCGCCAGAGACATTTCAAACCCGGCAAAGCTTTTCCCGGTTTGATTGCGGAACAGGAAGAAGGCGCGGCACCCACCGCCGTCGATCTCTTCGGTCTTGTTCAGCTCCACCAGCAGCGGGCCTGTCTCGGCCATGGCATTGCGGGGCAGGGCAATGAGCGTAACCGCGACCATCACGGCCGCGACGTGCAGGAATTTGAGGGGCATGAAAGTCTCCAGTTCTTCAAAATGTAATTAAAAACTCGACTGCGCCCGGGTGGGGGGTCAGACAAGCGTGGTCAGGGCTTTTTCGATGCGGTCCATGACCGATTGCGCGCCGCTGAGATCGCGTTTCTTCAACAGGCGCGCGGCAACATGTACGGCCCGGTCCAGACGGTCGCGGGCCGGGCCTGGGGCGCGGGCAACATTGGCCCTGAGGGCTTGGGCGCGTTTGACCTGCGCGCCAAGCGAGCGCTGGTCCATTTCCCGTTGGCCGCGGCGCATGCTTTTGTCGGCGCTTTCGCGGTCCTTTCCGATTCGGGCTATGGCCCGTTCGATCACCACGATCAGGGTTTCGGCCTCTTGCAGACGGCCCGCATTTATCAGCTTGACCGATTTGGACAGGGCGCGTTTCAGTTTCAGCTCCAGTGGCCCCGGAGCCAGTCCAATCCTTGGCTGGATGCGCTTCAGGCGCCGTGTCAGAGGTGCCACCGCGCTGGCGTCGATGCCGGTGGCCGAGACATCATCGACATCCGCCTGCCCCTTGCTTTCGCCTTCGGGTTTGAGACTGTCCAGAAGGTTGCCGCCGTCATCGTAGAACAGCACGTTCACCTTGGGCCGGTTCCTTTGCAGGAACTTTTTCAGCGCCGTGATCATCTTGCCCGGGGCCTGTTCGCAGATCATTTCCATCTCGCCGTCCCGCACAACATAGGTGCCCCAGGCCATGGGGTTTGTTCCTCCGGCCTGCTTTACCGGGTTGCGCAAGGTTTCGGGTTTTTTGCCGGGCTGGATCATCAGTAGCGGATCCTTGGAGCCATCCAGGCAGAAGGCAAAGCTCATACGCTTCTTGGCGCCTTCTCGCACCATCGTCCTGACATCGTCACCGTTAACCCGGTCTGCACACATGACCACCACTCGCAAAAGGACGTGAAAACAATTGACTTTAAGAATTCGATAAGGCTCACTTGACGTCAAGTTATTGTTTTAGAGTGGCGCGGTTCACACCGCTGCATGGGTATCGATTGAATACTTGTTGTAGCGGGGCGGACTGCGTTTGACCGGGTTTTGGGAGGTCAGATGGATCCGGCGGTACTGCTGCAGCCAAAGGAAGAGGATGCACCAAGCGGTGCAAATCTCGAGTATGACCCGGCCTTCACGGATATGGAGCTTGCTGCTCAGCCGGGGGAAGAAACCGTTATCGGCGATGAGCGCACCGAGGCGACGGATCCCGATTACCGCGAAGTCGCGGTCAAGGCGACAGAGGTTCTGGAGCGCAGCCACGATCTGCGGGCTGCCGTGTTTTTGGCCGATGCCTTGCTGCAATCCGAAGGTCTGTCCGGTTTTGCGGATGTGACCACATTCATGCGCGGCTGTCTTGAGCAATACTGGGACACCTGCCACCCCGAGCTTGATGAAGACGACGGCGATCCGATCATGCGGATCAACGCGGTTCAGGATCTTTGCGGTCAACCCGGTGGCATGGCAGGGCCTTCACCGGTCTACAGGTCTCTGCGCCGCACGCCTCTGAGCGACAGCCGCGGATTTGGCCGCTTCTCCCTGCGGGAGATGGAAGTGGCCGAAGGGATTGCGACGGCGCCATCGGACATGGAGCGGGTGCCGGATCAGGCGACCATAAGTGCTGCCTTTCAGGACAGCGATCCCGAAGGGGTCGCGACCCGGCTGGCGGCGGCTGAAACGGCGGTCGAGAACGTTAAGGCAATCTCTGCGGTGTTTGACGAACAGACACCGGGGCAGGGGCCAGAACTGGATCCGCTGATCAAGCTGCTGCAACAGATTGCCAAACGGTTGCGCGACTATGGCAATGTCGAAGAGGGCGCCGAGGCGCCGGAGGCCGATGCGGCAGAAGAGGCCGAGGCCGGAACTGCCGTGGCAGCGCCCGCTGCAGCTGCCGGGATTGCGCCGGGGGCGATCAACTCACCGGCGGATGTGTCCAACATGCTGGACCGCATCATTGGCTATTACGCACGCGAGGAACCATCGAGTCCGGTGCCATTACTGCTGGAGCGGGCAAAGCGTCTGGTGGGGGCCGACTTCCTCACCATCATGAACGACATGGCGCCACGCGGTCTGGAGAATGTGCAGTTGATCGGCGGCATTGAGGACGACGATTGAAACAACAGGGACAGTGGCGTGTGACGACAGGTCGAAAAGATCACCGCATCGTGCCACGGAATTGACGAGTAAGGAGACCTAGATGGCCGGAAGTTCACAAAAGTTCATCGCCCGGAACCGGGCGCCCCGGGTTCAAATCGAATATGATGTGGAGCTGTACGGCGCGGAAAAGAAGGTCCAGCTGCCCTTTGTTATGGGTGTGATGGCGGATCTGACCGGGAAATCCGAGGTGGAACAACCCGCAGTCGCCGATCGCAAGTTTCTGGAAATCGACGTGGACAACTTCGATGACCGGATGAAGTCCATGGCGCCGCGTGCCTCTTTCACCGTGCCCAACACGCTGACCGGCGAGGGGAACCTGGCCGTCGATATCACTTTTGAAAGCATGGATGATTTCAAACCGGCCGCTATCGCTGCCAAGGTCGAGCCGCTGCGCGAGCTGCTGGATGCGCGCACGCAGCTGAGCAACCTGATGACCTACATGGATGGCAAGACCGGCGCCGAGGATCTGATTGCAAAAATCATGCAGGATCCGAGCCTGCTGAAAACCCTGGCGGCCCAACCGAAACCCGGCGGCGATGCCGGGTCTGATGCGGAATAAGGAGGATCACAATGGCTGACGAAGAACTCCAGACCGAAGCCGCAGTTGCCGAAAGCGCCTTTGGCTCCGCCGAATTTGAAAACCTCCTGCAAAAGGAATTCCGCCCCAAGTCCGATCAGGCGAAGACCGCCGTCGAAAGCGCGGTCAAGACCCTGGCCGAACAGGCCCTGGCCAATACCGGGCTGATTTCAGATGATGCCCTGCGCTCGATCGAGAGCATCGTGGCTGAGATCGACAAGAAGCTGACCGAGCAGGTCAACCTGATCCTGCACAATGAAGAGTTCCAGCAACTGGAAAGCGCCTGGCGCGGACTGCATTATCTCGTCAACAATACCGAAACCGACGAGATGCTGAAAATTCGGGTGATGCCGATCAGCAAAAAGGAACTGGGCAAGACCCTGAAGAAATTCAAAGGCACTGCCTGGGACCAGTCTCCGATCTTCAAGAAGCTTTATACCGAAGAATTCAGCCAGCTGGGCGGTGAACCCTATGGCTCGCTGGTGGCGGATTATCACTTCGACCATTCTCCGCCGGATATCGAACTGCTGGGCGAAATGTCCAAGATCGCCGCTGCAACCCATGCGCCGCTGATCACGGGCGCCAAGCCGACCCTGTTCCAGATGGACAGCTGGTCCGAACTGTCCAATCCGCGCGATCTGACCAAGATCTTCCAGACGCCGGAATATGCCGCCTGGCGGTCCCTGCGCGAAAGCGAAGACTCCAAATACGTTGGTCTGGCGATGCCACGCTTCCTTGGCCGTCTGCCTTATGGATCGAAGACCGATCCGGTGGATGAATTCGCATTCGAAGAAGACACCAGCGGTGCGGGCAGCGAAAAATACGGATGGGTCAATGCCGCCTATGGCATGGCCACCAATATCACCCGCTCGTTCAAGACCTACGGCTGGTGTTCGAGGATCCGGGGCGTCGAAAGCGGCGGTACACTGGAAGAGCTGCCATCGCATACCTTCCCGACGACGGATGGCGGCGTGGATCAGAAATGCCCGACCGAGATTGCCATTGATGACCGGCGCGAGGCGGAACTGGCCAAGAACGGCATGATGCCGCTGATCCACCGCAAGAACACGGATGTGGCGACGTTCATGGGCGCGCAATCCCTGCACAAGCCCACCGAATATGACGATCCGGATGCGACAGCGAATGCCAACCTTGGGGCCCGCCTGCCGTATCTTTTCGCCACCTGCCGGTTCGCACATTACCTCAAATGCATGGTGCGCGACAAAGTCGGGTCGTTCAAAAGCCGCCAGGATATGGAAAGCTGGCTGCAGAACTGGATCAACAATTACGTCGATTTCAACGCCGATATTTCATCGGAAAACGAGAAGGCGCGCAAACCTCTCGCCGCTGCGGAAGTGGTGGTCGAAGAGGTCGAGGGCAACCCGGGCTATTACAGCTCCAAATTTTTCCTGCGCCCGCATTACCAGCTTGAAGGACTTTCCGTCTCGCTCCGGCTGGTGTCGAAACTGCCCTCAGAAAAAGGAGGCTGATTTCCACTCATCAGCCGCACACAACAGGGTCTGACAAAACATTTGGCCTTAACGAGTACTGAATTTGAAAGGATAGAAAATGGCTGCGAATATGTTCGTCGAGATTTCGGACATCGAAGGCGATGCAACCGAAGAGAACCACAAGAACTGGATCGTGATCCAGTCCGCCAGCTGGAACGTGGAACGCGCTGTCGAAATGACCGATCTCGGCTCGACCCAGCGGATGCATGCGAATTCGAACTTTGGTAAGATCGAGCTGACCTCCCAGATGGGCAAGGCATCCAACGAGCTTGCCAAATCCGTTGCAAACGGCACGGTGCGTCCGGAAATCATCATGCACTGGTGTCGTTCGGGTGACAGCCAGTCCGAAGGTCTGCTGGCCTATTCCGAATGGAAGCTCAAGGATGTGGTGGTCGACAGTTATTCGATCTCCGCGAGCGAGGATGGCATCCCCGAGGAAACCTGGTCGCTGGCCTATGCCGCGATCGAGCACACCTACAAGTCGACGAACCAGAAGACCGGCAAACTGGAAAAACCGGTTGTCTTCCAGTGGAACGTTCAGTCGGGCAAATTCGAATACTGATATGCCCTCGCCCCGGACGTTTTGGGCGTCCGGGGTATTTGTTTGTGATCAAGTAACTGTCGGAGTTGGCGCATGACCCCCGAGGAATATCTGAAGTCGGGCGATCCTGGTAAGGCGCTGACGGCCCTGCAGGACAAAGTGCGGGCGGACCCGTCGAATGCGAAACTGCGAATTTTCCTGTTTCAACTGCTCTGTATTCTAGGGGACTGGAAACGGGCCATCGCCCAACTGAAGCTGAGCGCTGAACTGGATCCGGGCGCCACGCTCATGGCGCAGACCTACCGCGAAGCGATCATCTGCGAGGTGTACCGAGAAAAGGTCTTTCAGGGTGAAAAGGCCCCGATGATCTTTGGCGAGCCTCAGGACTGGCTGGCGCATCTGATCGAAGCGCAGAAACTTCTGGCGCAGGGCAAACACGATGAATCCGCAGCGCTCCGGGCCAAGGCTTTTGATGCGGCCCCGGCGACCCCGGGTGAAGCGGATGGCAAGGCCTTTGACTGGATCGCCGATGCCGATATGCGGCTTGGTCCGGTGCTGGAGGTGATCATCAACGGCCGGTATTTCTGGATGCCCTTTTCCCAGATCCGGTCGCTTGAACTGGATGAACCGGCTGATCTGCGCGATCGGGTCTGGATGGCAGGAACGATTACGCTGGTGAACGGGGGTGAACTCGTCGCGCTGGTGCCAACCCGATATCCAGAAAGCACCGAGGCAGACCCGGAGGCCATGATGGCCCGGGCAACGGATTGGCAGGATATCGGCGCGAATACCTATATCGGCATCGGTCAGCGGTTGCTCACCATTGGCGATCAGGACATCGCGATTATGGATCTGCGCAGTCTGCGCTTGCATGGCGCCGAGGACACGGATGAGCCGCAGGGCGGCCTGACGGATGGCTGATCAGACCCTTGCCGAACGCCTTCAGCCCTCTTTGCTGGATCGGCTGACGGACAATGATCCCGGCAACCGCAAGGAAAGCCGGGAATCGCGGGTGATCGACCTGAACCGGCTCCGTGATATCATCCAGCGGGATCTGTCCTGGCTGCTGAACACGCTGAACGGAGAAAGCCATATTCCGGTCGACAGATATCCGGCGGTGGCGGCTTCGGTTCTGAACTACGGGCTGGGTGAAGTTTCGGGTGAGTATTCGACCAGCGAGAAAACGGAAATGATCCGGCGCGGGATCGAGCGGGCGGTGTCCCGCTATGAGCCGCGGATCATCGAAGGATCTGTCGATGTCCGCCTGACCGGCGAAACAGAGGCCGCAGGCATGACGGTGGCTCTGGAGATCCGCGCGGATATGTGGGCGCAACCGATGCCACTGGAGCTTTACCTGCGCAGCAAGGTTGATCTGACCACCGGTGAAGTGAACGTGGAACGAGGGCTGTAGCAATGGATACACGGCTGCTGGACCACTATGAAAACGAGCTGAATTACCTGCGCGACATGGGCAGCGAATTTGCTGCGGCCTATCCGAAAATTGCGGCGCGGCTTGGTATGGAGGGGGTTGAGGTTCTCGACCCCTATGTGGAACGGCTGCTGGAAGGGGTCGCGTTCCTGTCGGCCCGGGTGCAGCTGGAGCTGGAGCTGCAGTATCCCAATTTCACTTCGAACCTGCTGGAAATCATTTATCCGCATTACCTTGCGCCGACGCCCTCGATGATGATCGCGGCCTTTGAACCGGATACCAGCAACTCTGCCGTCAAAAGCGGCTATGTTATGCCGCGCGGCTCGGTGCTGCGGTCGCGCCTGACCGAAGGGGAGCAGACCCCTTGCGAATTTCGCACCGCGGCGGAAATCACCATGTGGCCGATCGAGATCACTGAGGCCCAGTATATCGACGGTCGCGGGGATCTGGTGGCCGCCGGGGTTGCAACCGGCTTTGATGCCCGCGCCGGTATTCGCCTGCGGCTGAAACGCAACGATGGTGAGGCGCTGCGCGATCTTGGCATGGACCGGTTGCAGATCTACCTGTCCAGCGCAGCGGGCAACAGCTGGCCCTTGCTGGAACTCCTGTGCACCCAGGTGCAGGGGGTTGTCGCGCGGTCAACCAACCGCAGGGCCGATTGGCAGGCGCCTTTGGCTGATGGCGCTGTGGTGCAAAAGGGGTTTTCCCGCGAAGAGGCTTTGCTGCCGGTGCCCCGGCAATCCTACGACGGCTATCGCCTGCTCCAGGAATACTTTGCCATGCCCGAACGGTTCCGCTTTGTGGAACTTCAGGGGCTGGCGCCCGCATTGCAGCGTGCCGAGGGGGATGAGGTCGATATCTACATCCTGCTGCGCGAAGGCATGCGCGGTATCGAGCCCATCGTCGTGCCCGAGGTTTTTCAGCTGAATGCGGTTCCGGCGGTGAACCTGTTTGAAAAACGTTGCGACCGGGTCCGGATCACCCCGAACGACACCGAACATCAGGTGATCCCGAACCGGACTGCGGGGCTGGATTTTGAAATCTACGCCTTGCGGAGTGTTACCGGGATCAGCGGCGAAGGCGAAGATGACGTGGTCTTCCGCCCGTTCTATTCGGCCACTGATTTTACCGCTGCGGGGGAAACCCATCCCGCCTATTACACGATCAAACGCCGGATGCGGCAAAGATCGGAAAAGGAGCGCCTGCGCGGGGTGCGCTCGTCCTACCTAGGGTCCGAAGTCTACCTGACGCTGGTGGACCGGACGCAGGCGCCCTTCGGGCCGCATCTGGAACAGCTGGCGGTCAATGCGCTTTGTACCAACCGGGATCTTCCCTTGCTGCTGGCAACCGGGAACGATGACGTCTTTCACCTGCCGGAGGGCGGGCCGGTGCGGAAGATCTCCTTGCCGGTCGCTCCGACGCGGCCGCATCCGACTCTGGCGCAGGGGGATACCGCCTGGCGGCTGATCTCTCATCTCAGCCTCAACTACGTGTCGATTGCCGACAGCGGCAAGGGGCAGGCGGCAGAGGCCCTGCGCGAGTTGGTGGGCCTTTATGCCCCATTGGGAAACCGGGTCACCGAAAAGCAATTGGAAGGGATCGTATCGGTGTCGAGCCGCCCCATCGTGCGGCGGATGAGCGACGAGATCCTGTCGACCGCCGTGCGCGGGCTCGAGATCACAATCGGATTTGACGAAAGCTTTTTTGAAGGCAGCAACATCTATGCGCTGGGGGCCGTGCTGGAGCGGTTCTTTCGCGGATATGCCACCATCAATTCGTTCACGGAAACGGTTCTTCGAACCGAGAAACGCGGAGACATTGCCAGATGGCGACCGGAAAAGGGCCTCGGCCGGATGATCTGAGTCTATATGGCCGGTTGGCCGCGTCGCCTGAAGAGCATCACGTTTTTCAGGCCCTGCGGCTGCTGGAGGCGCATTTTGCCGAGGCCCCGCGCCTCGGCGAAAGCCGTCGCCCGCGCGAGGACCGTCTGCGGCTGGGGCAGGAGGCCGAGCTGGCCTTTCCACCCTCCACCATTGCGGGCTTCACCCCGCCAGAGGGCGACCGGCCTGCGCGCCTGACCAACCGGTTCTTTGGTCTGTTCGGCCCGCAGGGTCCGCTGCCGCTGCACCTGACGGAATATGCCCGGGATCGCAAACGGAACCACCGTGATCCGACCATGGTGGCCTTTGCCGATATGCTGACTCACCGGATGCTGAGCCTTCTGTACCGGGCGTGGACACAGGGGCAGCCGGCCGTCAGCTTTGACCGCGCCGATGATCCGATGGCAAAACGCATCGCTGCCTTTACCGGCTACAGCGGCAAGGGCTTGCCGGATCGCGATGCAATGCCCGATTTGGCGAAGCTGCATTTTTCGGGGCACCTGTCCCAAGGCGCAAAGCATCCCGAAGGGCTGGTCTCGATCCTGTCCGCCTTCCTGGAGGTGCCTGTCCATCTGGAAGAATACGTCGGCAGCTGGCTGCAGCTGGAACCGGATGACCGCTGGCAACTGGGATCCGGGGCTTTGGGGCGCAGCACCAGCCTTGGTGACAAGGTCTGGAGCAGAACCGCCAAGTTCCGCCTGCGGATCGGCCCGCTCAGCCTTGCGGATTACAATCGGCTGCTGCCCGGCGGCAGAGCCCTTTCGCGCCTGCGGTCCATCGTGCGGTCCTACGTCGGCGATGTGCTGGACTGGGATGTGAATCTTGTGCTGGCCGGAGACGAGGTGCCGCGCGCCAGTCTCGGCGGCAGCACCCGGCTGGGCCATACCAGCTGGATCCGCTCGCGGCCCGATCCGGACAAGGACCAGCCCGATGCGGGTGATCTGTATCTGTATCCCGGTGTCGCCGCCGGGTCCCAAGAACGAGTAGAGGGAGTTATGTGAAATGACCGAGATCAGCCGTGTGGCCTTGTTCGGCAAGCTCAACAAACTGGGGTATCAGGCCGTCGAAGGCGCAACCGTATTCTGCAAGATGCGGGGCAATCCCTATGTGGAGCTGGTCCACTGGATGCATCAGCTTCTGGCGCTACAGGACAGCGATCTGCACCGGATCATCCAGTACTATGACCTGGACACCGGCAAGATCGCGACGGAACTGACGCGGGCGCTGGATATGCTGCCGCGCGGGGCCTCGGCGATTTCGGATCTGAGCGATCATTTGATGGATGCGATGGAACGCGGCTGGGTCTGGGGCTCGCTGCTCTATTCAGACTCCAAGGTGCGCAGCGGTTATCTGCTGCTGGGGATGCTGAAAACACCCGCCTTGCGCAATATCCTGGCGTCGATGTCGCCCGAGCTGGCCAAGATCGGCGCCGATGATCTGGCCGACAATTTTGCCGCAGCCACGGAAGGCTCGCCCGAGGATCGCCTTGGCGCGCAGGATGGCAGCGACGTGGGCGGCGGTGCCGAACCGGGTGAAGCTTCCAATGCGATGGCCCCCGGCGCCATGGGCAAGGGCGAGGCGCTGGAGCAATTCTGCACCGACCTGACCGAACAGGCCCGCAATGGGGAAATCGATCCGATCGTCGGCCGGGACGAGGAAATCCGCCAGATCGTCGATATCCTGATGCGACGGCGCCAGAACAACCCGATCCTGACCGGGGAGGCAGGCGTCGGGAAAACCGCGGTGGTCGAAGGCTTCGCGCTGCGCATCGCCCGCGGCGATGTTCCGCCCGCCTTGCAGGATGTGCGGCTGCTGGTGCTGGACGTGGGTTTGTTGCAGGCCGGCGCCAGCATGAAGGGCGAATTTGAAAACCGTCTGCGGCAGGTGATTGACGAGGTGCAGGCCAGCCCCACGCCAATTGTGATGTTTGTGGATGAAACCCACACGCTGGTCGGGGCAGGGGGCGCAGCGGGCACCGGCGATGCGGCCAACCTGCTGAAACCGGCCCTGGCGCGTGGCACCCTGCGCACCATCGGCGCAACCACATGGGCCGAATACAAGAAATACATCGAAAAGGACCCCGCGCTGACCCGCCGTTTCCAGGTGGTGAAGGTGGATGAGCCGGACATTCCCAAGGCGATCCTGATGATGCGCGGCATCGCTTCGATGCTGGAGAAACACCACCGCGTGCAGGTTCTGGATGAAGGTATCGAAGCGGCGGTCACCCTGTCGGCGCGCTATATCCCGGCGCGGCAATTGCCGGACAAATCCGTCAGCCTGCTGGATACGGCCTGCGCTCGTGTGGCGGTCAGTCAGCACGCAGTCCCGGCCGAGGTGGACGACAGTCAGCGCCGGATCGAGGCGCTGACCACCGAGCTGGAGATCATCGGTCGCGACGAAACCGCCGGCTATGACGTTGCCGCGCGGCGCGAGGCCGTGGCAGCCGCAAAGACCGCCGAGGAAGAACGCCTGGCGGAACTCAAAGGCCAATGGGACCGGGAAAAAGCCGTGGTTGAGGCGATCCTTGAGCTGCGCGCCAAGCTGCGCGAGGGCGCCGCGCCGGTGGATGCGCCTGCCGAAGAAGTTGAAGACGCCGGTGACAGCCCGCTGGATGAGGAAACCCGCGCCACCCTGATGCAGGAGCTGAAGGAAAAGAACGCGGAACTGGAAGAGCTGCAGGGCGACCGCCCCCTGATCCTGCCCATCGTCGATCATCAGGCGGTGGCCTCGGTCGTGGGGGACTGGACCGGCATCCCGGTGGGTCGCATGGTCAAGGATGAAATCGCCACCATCCTGTCGCTCGAAGAGCATCTGGCCAAGCGGGTGATCGGACAGGATCACGCGATGCAGATGATTGCCAAGCGCATCCAGACCAGCCGCGCCGGCCTCGACAACCCGAACAAACCCATCGGTGTCTTCCTGCTGGCCGGCACCAGCGGTGTGGGTAAGACGGAAACGGCGCTGGCCTTGGCCGAGGTCCTTTATGGTGGTGAGCAGAATGTCATCACCATCAACATGTCCGAATATCAGGAGGCCCATTCGGTCAGCTCGCTGAAAGGCGCGCCTCCGGGCTATGTCGGCTATGGTGAGGGCGGCGTTCTGACCGAGGCGGTGCGTCGCAAGCCCTATTCGGTGGTGCTGCTGGATGAGGTCGAAAAGGCCCACCCGGACGTGCACGAGATCTTCTTTCAGGTCTTTGACAAGGGCGTGATGGAGGACGGCGAAGGCCGCGTGATCGATTTCAAGAACACGCTGATCCTGCTGACCTCGAACGCGGGCAGCGATCTGATCATGGATATGTGCGCCGATCCGGATCTGATGCCGGAACCCGAAGGCATCGCAAAGGCGCTGCGTGATCCGCTCCTGAAGATTTTTCCGGCGGCGCTTCTGGGGCGTCTGGTGACGATCCCCTATTATCCGCTCAGCCCCGACATGATCGCAGAGATTACCCGGCTGCAGCTGGGTCGGATCAAGAAACGCGTCGAGGAAGCGCATAGCGTGCCGTTCTCTTATTCGGATGCGGTTGTCGACAAGATCGTCGAGCGTTGTCAGGAGCTGGAAAGCGGTGGCCGGATGATCGATGCCATCGTCACTAATAGTATGCTGCCCGACATCTCGAACGAATTCCTGCGCCGCCTGATGGAGGGCCGGGAGGTGAGCAAGGTTGAGATCGACATCGCGGATGACGCCTTCTCATACGCATTCGAATAGGGGCGCAAAGCGCGCCGGGTGAACCGGCACAAGTAGTCAGTAGGAAACAGCGGTCGACGGGGCTGCAATTTTATCAGTGAGGATCTTGAGATGGCAAAGACGACAGTAACAAAGGCAACGCTGCCAATCATCGATATCGTGCGCAGCAAACCAAAGCTGATCTATCTGGAAATCCCCAAATACCGTGCGGATGTGGTGATCGAGGTTACAACCACTGGCAAGCTGTCGAAGCCCAAAGAGGTGCCCAGCACAGCGATGAACCGTCTGAAAGCGGCCGCCGAGGCGGTGATGCTGGATTACGAGAAGATCATCAAGGAAGAGGCGGTCCGGCTCGACAAGAAGATCGGCGAGCTGATGCAGGAGCCGACCAAGAAGAACGTGGCAGCGGCGCAGCAGATGATCGCTGACTCCAACATGAGCATCAAGAACGCCTTGGCCTCGGCCGAACCGGCAGCCCAGAAGGCGGTTGAGAAGACGCTGAAGGCCGAGGCGCAGAAAGACAAGCTGCTGAAAGAGGCGCGGGTCAAGACTACGGTCAAATGCAGCCTTGGTGTGATTAAGATCGGCGCCTCGGTGGCGAAACTGATTGCCACGTCGGGGGCCGAGATCACCTCCTACAAAACCATCGTGGTCGAGGTGGCCAAACTGGGTCTTGAGATCAATCAGCAGCTGAAGAACGAAGCCAAGCTGCGCAAGGACCTGCAAAAGGGGCTCGCTGCCTTTCTGAAACTGCGGGAAACCTCGGTGCAGCAGGCAATCGACCGGCAGGGACTTGGCGATATCGCGGGCAATCTCGATTATTCCAAACCGATGGCCGCGATCAAGGGAGCGCTGAAATCCGCAAAAGATGCCGGAGAGGAAGTCACCCAGGGGCGTGATCTGAAATCCATCGCCGCAAAGATCATGGATTTCTCGGTGAAGAAGATCAAAAGCAACCTTGCCGATGTGGAAAAGGCCCGCGTGGCCTACCGTGAACACACCACCAAGACCCGCCACCGCGCTGACAAACTGGGCGCCAGCGCCGACAAGCTGATGAAGGCGATGAAGTCCAACAGGACCCTGAAGGAAGGGGTCAAGATCGGCGCGAAATGTATGGACCTGAAACGAGCTGGTTCTGCCATGAACAAGAAGCTGGCCGAGCGCGAAGCGTTTCTCGTTGAAATTCAGGAGGTGATGAAGGGCAACGGTCTGGAGATCGACGACCGTACCACCATTCAGAAGATCAAGGAGCTGGAGAAACTGACCATCCTGGAAGAGGGCAAGGGCGTCCTTGATGCGATCAAGGACATCAAGGGGCTGGTCGATAACGTGGTGGAAGCGGCGGCCTGACGCCTGCCAAAGAGCGAGAGGAGAAGAGACGTTGAGTACCGCAGACCACGAAGAGAGTTTGACGCTGCGCGCCCGCGCCCGCATTTTTGTGGAACGCCCTGCGGTGACCAACGGTATCCTGGGTGTCATCATCTTCAACGCGGTGACGCTGGGGCTCAGCACCTCACAATCGGTCGATGCCCAGATTGGCGGTTTGCTGGATGGGATCGACCGGCTTGTGCTTGGGATCTTTGTTGCTGAACTGGCGCTGAAACTCTTCGCCTATGGGTTCCGGTTCTTCGCCTCGGCCTGGAATATCTTTGACCTGCTGGTCGTCAGCGTCGGCCTGTTGCCGGACAAACAGGGGCTGTCGGCTCTGCGCGGGTTGCGGGTGATCCGGGCGCTGCGTCTGCTTTCAGTCATTCCGCAGATGCGGGCGGTGGTGCAGGCGCTTCTGGATGCCTTGCCCGGCATGGGCGCGGTGATCGTCATGATCTCGATCGTCTTCTACGTCTTTGGGGTGATGGCAACGCTGATGTATGGCGCGGCTTTCCCGGAATGGTTCGGCACGCTGGGGCGGTCGCTCTATTCCCTCTTCCAGATCATGACATTGGAAAGCTGGTCGATGGGGATCGTGCGTCCGGTGATGGAGGTTTTCCCCTTTGCCTGGTCGTTCTTCGTGCCCTTTATCGTCATCACCGCCTTTTCGGTGTTGAACCTGTTCATCGGTCTTCTGGTCAATACCATGCAGTCCGCGGTGGAGGCTGAGGCGGAAGCCGAATTCGAACAGCTGCGCGATCTGGTGCGCCGGGAGACTGATGTGATCGACGAACATGTTCTGGAGATGCATCAGGAGATCAAAGTGCTGCGCAATGAACTGGCGGCGCTGAAAGGGGGCGGGGATGGCTGACAGCTCACAAAAGTTCATTGCCCGCAATCGTGCGCCCCGGGTTCAGATCGAATATGATGTGGAGCTTTACGGCGCGGAGAAGAAGGTTCAGCTGCCCTTTGTCATGGGGGTGATGGCGGATCTGACGGGCAAATCGAAGGTGCCGCAGCCGTCGGTGGCGGACCGGACATTCCTGGAGATCGATGTCGACAATTTCGACGCGCGGATGAAGGCGCTGGCGCCCCGCGCCGCCTTTTCGGTGCCCAACACGCTGACCGGCGAGGGCAATCTGTCGGTCGATCTGACTTTCGAAAGCATGAAGGATTTTTCACCCGGCGCGATTGCCGCCAAGGTGGACGCGCTGCGCCCGCTGCTGGAGGCGCGCACCCAGCTGCAAAACCTGATGGCCTATATGGATGGCAAATCCGGGGCCGAGGCGCTGATCGAAAAGATCCTGCATACGCCCAGCTTGCTGGCGGCAGTGTCGGCCTCCGAACCCTCCGCCGACACAGAGACGGCCCTTGAATCCTTGCGTGGCATAGATTTGCCCGAGGAAGCCGCGGATGAAAGCAGCAATATCCTGTCGGATCTGGCGGGCCAGGCCCCGGTAGAGGCAAAAACTGAGGACGGGTCCGAGGGTGTTCTGAACAGTCTGCGCGGGCAGGCGCCTGAGGAACAGGACGAGGCGGATGCGACCTCCGGTATCCTTGAGGGTCTTGCGACGGGTGAACCGGCGGCAGAACCAGCAGAGGACGAGACGGCGGATGTCCTGAAGGATCTGGCGGGGTCAGAACCATCTCAGGACCCGGGGGCTGACACGGTGACCGATGTCCTGACCGGGATCGCAAGCAATGCACCTGCCGCTGAGGATGCCGGGCCTGACATCGATGATGTTCTCGGAGGTATTGAGGCGACGGACACGGCAACGCCACCTGAAAAGGATGACGCGGCGCAGGTGTTGCAGGGCCTTTCGCAGTCCCCGGTAGAAGAGGAAGAGACGCAGGACGATCTGTCCGCCGCGCTCGACAGTCTGCCCGAAACCGAAGACAGCGACGCGCCGGATACGGCTCTGGCCGCGCTGGACAGCCTGACGGCCATCGAGCCAGAGGACACTGCTGAGGACGAGGTCGGCGATATCCTTGGCGGCCTGGCTTCGGCGGAAGAGACGGATCCTGACAGCGACGAAGAGGAGGCACTGAAAGCCCTCGATACCCTGACCACCGCCGCGCCACCGCCGGAGCAGGAGGAAACAGAAGATACGCTGGCAGATATCCTCGGGAGCGTGCCGGAGGATACCAGCGACGCGGAGGAGGAGACGGCGCAGGCAGAAGCTCTCAGCAGTCTTGCCTCAATCGAGGTTTCAGACAGTGGAGCGCCTGAGGACGATGTCGCGGCGCTGCTGGAAGGCTTAGCCGAGCCGGAAACCGACGCGGTAGAGGAAGCCGATACAACGGAAGACGCGCTGCAGTCTCTGGCGGAAATCGAGACAGGGCAGGGCGAGGAAGACGCCCCCGATCTCGATGACATTCTGGGCAGCATTTCCGAAGAAGAGCCGACCGGCGGCGACGACACGGACGAAGGGGGAGCGGATGATATCCTTTCGGATCTCGGCCTGAGTGATAGCCACGATGACGAAGAGGCAGAAGGCGAAGACACTGCACAGGTGGCAGCCCTTAGCAGCCTTACGTCGGTTGAAGTTTCAGAAACCGAAGCGCCGGAAGATGATGTTGCGGCGCTGTTGGAAGGGCTAGCCGAGCCGGAAACCGACGCGGCAGAGGCAAGTGATACAGCGGAGGACGCGCTGAATTCTCTGGCGGAAGTCGAGACAGGGGATAGCGAGCAAGCTGATCCCGACCTTGATGACATTCTGGGTGGTATCTCTGAAGAGGATCGGGTCGGCGACGACGACGCGGGCGAAGGGGACGCGGATGACATCCTGTCCGATCTGGGTCTGAGCGACGAGGCCGAGGAGACAGCGGCCGAGGACAGTGATCTGGGCGATCTTCTTGGTGATTTGACTGCAGATGAAGAGCCTGAAGTGCAGGCAGATCAGATGCAGGACGAGAACGATCTCGCCGCCCTCTTGCAGGATGCCACCGAGGTCCAAGAGCCGGATGACGCTCCGGACGATGACCTTGCCGCTTTGCTGGCGGACGATGATGAGGAGGTGTCCGAGGCAGAGCCGAGTGATGCGGATTTCGATCTGGATGCTCTGCTCGCGGATGAGACTTCGGACGACACTGATGAAGCCGAAGAGGCGTCAGAGGAAGCGGCGGGCGATGATCTGGATGACTTGTTGTCCGGGTTCGAAGAAGACGCCAGCGACGATGCAGATGAGGATGATCTGGACAGCCTGCTCGCAGGCTTGGGTGACGAAGCTTCCGAGGAAAAAGAGCCTGATGAAATCACAGATGAAGCTGAGGATAGCGATGACCTCGACGCTCTTCTGACGGATCTGGATGATCCGGGTGATGATCTGGATGCCCTGTTGGCGGGTGAGGAAACTGCGGATACGGCCGGCGATGATGATCTTGACGATCTGCTCGCCGGGCTTGCCAGCGAGGATGAGGACGCAGGCGGCGACGATCTGGATGATCTTCTGGGGGATCTCACGGCAGATGAGACAGCCACAGAAGAGGCGACCCCTCCGGCAGCCGCGGAAGCCGAGGCTGACAAGGACCCGGAATTCGCATTTGGGACCCTGTCCGCAGATCGTCCCGAGCCGCAAAAGTTGGTGAGAAAACGCTTCCGCTTGGCGCTGTTCGGAGATTTTTCGGGCCGGGCGGCGCGCGGTATTGTCGAAACCGGCGATGCCCTGGCTGCGCGTAAAGCGGTTCTCTTGGATCCCGATACGGTCGAGGATGTGATCGAAAGCTTTGCCACCGAATTGGTGCTGCCCATCGGCAAGGATGGCGCAGGCATCGCGGTCAAGCTGGGCACGCTGGACGATCTGCACCCGGATGAGCTGTTTGAAAATGTTACGCTGTTTTCCGAACTCGTGGGGCTGCGCAAACAGTTGCAAAGCGGCGCCACGGCGGATCATGCGGCGGCGACGTTGCGCGCCTGGGCGGAGAAACACGGCACCCGTGCCCATGCGCCGAAAACCCGCTCGGCAGGCAGTTCGGTGCCCGCGGACCGGCGGCTCAGCGCCTTCCAGCAGCTGATTGGCGATACCGGCAATGCGCTGCGGCAAGCCTCTCCGGTCGAGGAGATGCTGGCCCGTATCGTTGGCCCGCATATTCGCGAGCTGCCAGATCCGGACGTGGCGGCGATGCAGGTGGCGGTGGACGAAGCGCTGTCTGATGCGATGCGGCTGGTGCTGCATCATCCGGAATTCCAATCAGTTGAAGCGCAGTGGCGCGCGCTGGATCTGATCGCGCGCTCGGTCGAGGTCGACGACAGTCTTGAGGTCATGCTGTATGACGTTTCGGCCGAGGAACTGGCGGCGGATCTGGCCGCCGCCGATGATCTGACCCAAAGCGGTTTTGCCCGCCTGCTGACCGAGGAGCCGCTGGACGAGGAAAACGGGCGTGGCGGCTATTCGGCGCTGATTGGCTTCTATGGTTTCGAGGAAACCCCGCCGCATGCGGAGCTTTTGGGCCGGATCGCGCGGGTGGCTGCGCATGTGGATGCGCCCTTCTTTGCCGCTATGTCGCCCGCCTTCCTGGCGGTCCCGAAAAAGGAACGCCCGAAACTGGTGGCCGAGGCCTGGGACACCCTGCAGGGCATGTCCGAAGCAGGGCATCTGGGATTGGTCAGCCCCCGGTTCCTGCTGCGCCGCCCCTATGGTGCCAAAAGCGATCCGATCTACGAGTTCGATTTTGAGGAGTTTACCGAGGCCGAGGGGCTGCGCGGGATGCTCTGGGCCAATCCGGTGGTTCTGGTCGCCATTCTGCTGGCGCGCTCCTTCAAGGCCAATGGCGCTGCGATGCAGCTGGGCAGCATCATGAGCCTTGGCGGCATGCCCTATCATTATGTGAATGACCGGTTTGGCGATCAGGTGGCGCTGCCCTGTACCGAACGCAACATCGATCTGGACAAGATCGCCATGGCCAATGAGCGTGGCTTCATGGCGATTGCAGCGGTCAAGGGACGGGACGAGTTGCGTCTGACCTCCTTCCAGTCGGTGAAAGGCGGGGAAATCCTGGGCCCCTGGACTGGCGTGCCCGCGCCAGAACCTTCGCCGCCCGATCCGCGCAAGGCTGCATCTGCCGCAGGCGGCGAGGACACCGTTCCCGGTTCAGATGGTGGCGATGATGACGATCTGAACCTTGATGATCTGGGGCTCGACGACCTTGATCTTGATACGAGTGGCGACGACGGCGGCGATCTCGATGATTTGCTGGCGTCTTTTGAAGATATTGATGAGGACAGCGGCGACGACGATGGCATGGATGCCGATCTTGCCGCGCTATTGGATGATTTATGATGTTTCGGATGGACATAAGGCGGGCTGGGTCCGCTCTGGCCTTCATTCGTGAAAGGAGCCGCCATGGTTGAGAGCAAAGCCCATGAAAGCGATATGGTCTGGATGTCGGGCAGCTACAGCGCCCGGGACCTGCACCTGAAACGGGCCATCGTGCGCGAAGGGTTGAGCAAGCTGACCGAAACCACGGTCGCGTTTCAGTCCAAGAACAAGGCGGTCAAACTGGAAGAGATCGTCGGCCAGACCCTGAACCTGCATGTGACAACGGCAGATGGAAGCGACCAGAAGTTTTCCGGCCTGTGTATCTCGGTTGAAAACATGGGGTTCCGGGATGGCTATGGTCACTATGTGGCCGAGGTCCGGCCCTGGTTCTGGTTGTTGACGCGCACCTCTGACAGCCGGGTGTTCCAGAACCTGTCGGCGGTCGACATCATCAAGCAGATCTTTAGCGAATATGGTTTCAGCGATTTTCGCGACCGGCTCAGCGATTCATACGAAAAGCGGGAGTATTGCCTGCAATACCGGGAAACGGACTACGCCTTTCTGTGCCGCCTGATGGAAGAGGAAGGCATTTATTTCTACTTTGACAGCAATAAGGACAAGAATGCCGCCGAAAGCCTTGTGTTGTGTGACGGAATCAGCGGGCATTCCCCCATCAACGGCTCATCGACCATCGAATTCCATGCCCGCGATGATCGGGATCGCCGCCGCGAGGATCACATTGCCGAATGGACGCGCGAGGAAACGCTGACCCGAGGCAAGGTGACGCTGAATGATTTCGATTTCACCTCACCCATGGCGGATCTCAAGGTCAATAACTCGATCACCCGCGGCAATCACAGCCACAAGGATTACGAGGTCTACGACTATCAGGGCCACCACCGCAAAGACACCGGCCTGGGCGGAAAACTGGCCCGGGTACGGATGGAAGCCGAAGCGATAGTTCATAAACGCTGGCGCGGTGCCTCCAGCGTGCGCACCCTTGGCACTGGTGGAACCTTTACTCTGAAAAACCACCCGGACAGTGACGCCAATGGCGAATATCTGGTGGTGGATACGATCCACTATCTGCAGGTGGCAGGGGATTACAACGAAAGGGAAGACCGCAAGAGCGACGCTGCCAAAGAGGGCGAGATGCGGCGGGACGTGAAACCCCGCAACATGGATTTCCCCGAAGAGGTCGCAGGCGACGCCTATGCTTCGACCTTTTCTGCGATCGAAAAGCAAGAACAGTTTCGGGCCCCGCTGGTGACGCCCTGGCCCGAGGTGCCCGGCCTTCAGACCGCGACGGTTGTCGGGCAAAGCGGCGAGGAAATCTGGACCGATGAATATGGCCGCATCAAGGTCCAGTTTCACTGGGACAGGGAGGGCAAGAAGAACGAAACCGCCTGTTGTTTCGTTCGCGTCGTCACGCCCTGGTCTGGCAAGAACTGGGGCATGGTGGCAGTGCCGCGTATCGGTCAGGAGGTGGTGATCCAGTTTGAGGACGGCAATCCGGACCGCCCGATCTGCACCGGAATGCTCTATAATTCCGACACAATGCCACCCTACAAATATCCCGACGATCAGACGCAGCTGGGGATCAAGACCAACTCGTCCAAGGGCGGCGGCGGCTATAACGAGCTGATGTTCGAGGACAAGGCCGGCGAGGAGCTGATGCGTGTTCAGGCGCAGAAGGATCACCAGATGCTGGTCAAGGATCGCTCAGCGGTGACGGTGGGGCTGGATGCGCCTGATCCGGATGCGCCGGGCACGGACGAGAAAAGTTTTGCGATGACCATCAAGCAGAACATGACAGAAACCGTGAAATCTGGGGATCGCACGGAACTGGTGGAGACGGGTGACAAGTCTGAAACCATCCAGAAGGGCAACATGACCCTTGATGTGGACACCGGTAACCTGACCGAAACGATTGCCAAGGGCAATCACTCCGAAACGGTCTCGCTTGGTAATCTGACCGTGGATGTGACGGCCGGGAAGATCGAGATGTCGGCGGGACAGGAAATCCTGCTCAAGGTGGGGGGATCCTCGGTCAAGATCGACAATTCGGGTGTCACCATCAAGGGCCCGATGATCAAGATCGAAGGCTCCGGCATGGTCGAGGCGAAAGCGCCGATGACCACGGTCAAAGGCGATGCAATGCTGACCCTCAAGGGCGGCCTGACGCTGATCAACTAGGTGGGAACGATGTCGGAAAACTATGATGATCTGAAAAAGCTTCCCGCCGATCCGGTCGCCAAGCTGCTGTCGCGGGCGAATGTTCTGCTGAAGACCCCGTTACAGTCGCCGCCGACCGCAACGGCCCCGGCGGTGCTGAAAGAACTGGCGGACAAGGGCGCTTTGGTGGACCTGTTGCGTCTTCTTGCCGTGCTTTTGCCGCCACGGGAGCGGGTCTGGTGGGCCTGCCTTGCCGCGCGTGATTATATCGGGCCGCGCTCGCCCAAGGATCCGCCGTCACTGACCACCTCCGAAGCCTGGGTTCTGGACCCGAGCGAGGAAAACCGCGATGCGGCGCGCATCACGTTGGACCATGCCTATGTGGATGATGACACGGTCAATTGTGCTCTGGCGGTGCTTTATGCCGATGGCACCTTGGGGCCGGGCGATCTGCGTCAGTATCCCGCGCCGGCCGGGGCCTCCGAGGCGGCCGCTTTTGCCATGAATATGGTAGCGTTGGGCCAATTGTCTGATAGGTTTGAAGAACATGGCCGTGTGTTGGTCGCCCGAGCGCTGGATATTGCGCGCGGCGGCAATGGTCAGGGGGCTGCCACGTCGGCGGCCTCTGAAGAAGTGTAACGAGGAGGTGGTTTGACATGGGAATGCCCCAGGCCCGCGTGACCGATCTGCATGCTTGCATGCTGCCATCGACGCCGCCGCCACCGGTGCTGCCGGTGCCGACACCGATTCTGCCGCCCTGCGCCGTGACCGTTCTGGTCGGCGGCCTGCCTGCTGCCCGGATGAGCGACATGTGCACGGCCGCCCCACCGCATCCGATCATCAAGGGATCGGCGACGGTACTGATCAACAATCTGCCCGCCGCCCGCATTCTGGATAACGCGGCCTGTGGTGGCATGATCACCATGGGGCAGGTGACAGTGATTGTAGGAGGATAATCGCGACTATGGCGGTGACGCTCAAATTTCAGAGCTCGGGAACGATGCCTGGCGATGCGGCGCCGGTGCCGATGCGGGGGGCCAGCCTGACCGTCGGGCGTGGCGCCAGCAATGATATGGTGCTGCCGGACCCCGATCAGATGCTGTCGCGCCATCACTGCGTGATCGAGGATCACAACGGCTCGGTCGTGATCGTCGATCTCAGCTCCAACGGCACCTTTCTCAACTACTCGAAAATCCCGCTTGGCCGCACACCGACACCGCTCAACAACGGTGATGTGATCTGTATCGGGAACTACGAGTTGGTCATCGAAATCCGGGATGATCTGGCCGAACCGGATGCGGGCATTGCAGCGCCACTGGAGGCGGCACCGATGTCACCCGGGGTGGCCGAGAACGCGCCGGACCCGCTGGCGCTGCTGGACGATGCCGGTCCGGGGCGTGATTTTCTGGATGATCTTCTGGGCGGGTCGGAGCCGACCGGCCCCTCGCAGCTGAACCCGGTAGATCCCATCGACGAATTGCTGCCGCCGATGGGCGAAGACGAAGATCCGTTTTTCCAGAAGGCCAGCGATGGCCGCGAAGGGGAGGGCGCCAGCCTGCCCAGCCATGCCCCCTCGGCGCAGGACAGTTTTGCATCGCCCAGCACGTCATCTTCGGCGCTCATCCCGGATGATTGGGATGATGATTTCCTTTCGGGGATCGAGGGACCTTCCGAGGCGCCGACCCCGCCCGCGGAACCAGCAGTGGCTGCGCCGCCTCCTCCCGCCGAGGATATGCCGCCAGCCGCCCCCCCTGCAGAGGACCAGCAGCCAGATCCTGCACCAGCGCGACCGCCGCAACACACCGCGCCGGAACCAATAGCCCCGGCTCCGCAACCGGCTGACGCGCCGCCGACTGATCAGACAGCGGCGGCCGCGGCATCGGATGCATCTGGCGATCAGATCACGGCAGCCTTCCTGGAAGGGCTCGGCGCCGAAGAGGCGGCCTTGAAAGGCGAAGATCCGGCGACGGCCATGCGCCGAATGGGCCGGGTCATGCACACCCTCATCGCGGGCCTGCGTGAAATCCTGATGACACGGACCTCGATCAAATCCGAGTTCCGGATCGAACAGACGATGATTTCCGCAGGCGGCAACAACCCGTTGAAATTCTCGATCACGCCGGAACAGGCGATTGAGACCATGCTCCGCCCCGCGACCAAGGGCTACCTGTCGCCGGAAACCGCTGCCGAAGAGGCCCTGCAGGATATCAAGGCGCATGAGGTCGCCATGGTCACCGGCATGGAGGCCGCGCTCAAAGGGGTGCTGGGCCGTCTGGACCCCAAGGCGCTGGAGGCGCAGATCGAGGACAAGGGCGGCCTTGGCGGGATCTTGCGCGGCAAGAAGGCACGCTATTGGGATGTTTACGAACAACTATACGCCGAGATTTCAGATCAGGCGGAAAACGATTTTCACGATCTGTTCAGCCGCGAATTTGCGCGGGCCTACAAGGCTCAGCTGGACCGGTTGAAAGACTGACCCGCGCCCTGCGCGTGGTCCAATTAAAAGGAGAACCCAGTGTCCTGGGACAGTAAAGTGCTTTGGACAGAGGGGCTGTTTCTGCAGCCTCATCATTTCCAGCAGGCCGACCGCTATACCGAGGCGCTTGTCGGCGGGCTGGCGCGGCGTCTTGGCCCCTATACCTGGGGGGTGAACGGGCTTGAGATCGACCACGAAGCGTTGAAAATCGGCCAGTTTGCACTGAAGTCCTGCGAGGGGCTGACCCATGATGGCACGGTGTTCCGGGTGCCTATGGCCGATCCGCATCCGCCCGCGATGGAGGTGCCGTCGACGGTCAAGGACTGCGTCGTCTACCTGACCGTACCGCAACGCCGTCAGGGCGCTGCCGAGGTGGATCTGTCCGGCGCCGAACGCTCGGCCAGCCGGTTGCGTCCCGACACGCAGGAGGTGACCGATGTCACCAGTGCCGAGCGCAAACCGGTGCCTTTGGATGTGGGCAAGATGCGGCTGCAATTCGCGCTTGAGGTCGATGATCTGGCTGACCTGCTGGCCATCCCTGTGGCCCGGATCATCGAAGTGCGCCCTGATCAGGAGATCGTACTGGATCAGGCCTTCATTCCCTCCTGTCTGGATGTGCGTGCGGCTCCGGCGCTTTCGGGGTTTTTGCGGGAACTCGAAGGGCTGCTCGCGCATCGCATGGAGGCCCTGGCCGGACGTCTGGCCGAAGCCGGTGGCGCCCGCGGGGTGGCGGATGTGTCCGACTTCTTGCTGCTGACGGTGGTGAACCGCACGCTGCCGATGGTGCGCCATCTGCGGCAGATCGAAAACCTGCACCCCGAACGGCTGTTCATGCTGCTGACCGGGCTGGCCGGTGAGTTGTCGGTTTTCATGTCCACGGAAAAACAGGCGCCCGAATTCCCCGCCTATACCCATGATAATCTGATGGGCTGTTTCGCACCGGTGATCCGCACCCTGCGGCAGTACCTCAGCTCGGTGCTGGAACAGACCGCGATTTCAATCAAGCTGGAGCCGCGCAAATACGGTATTTCCGTCGGGGTCATCGCGGACCGCAAACTGCTGGGCAATGCCGGGTTTGTCCTGGCGGTCAGCGCCGAGATCCCGGCCGAGGATGTGCGTCGCCACTTTGCCGGTCAGGCCAAGATCGGCCCGGTCGAGGAAATCCGTCAGCTGGTGAACTCCGCGTTGCCGGGGATCACGCTGCGCCCCTTGCCGGTGGCGCCGCGGCAGATCCCCTACCATGCGGGTGTGGTATACTTCGAAATGGATGCCGACAGCCCCTATTGGCGCAAGATGACCACATCCGGTGGCATCGCCGTGCATGTGTCGGGGCAGTATCCGGGGCTCAAGATGGAGCTGTGGGCGATCAGAAATGGGTAGGGCGGTCCGGTACCGGATCGTCATGCGGCGCCCTCAGGGGGGCTGCAGAATTGTACAAGGGTGACAGGGTAAAAAGATATGGGTGATTATGACGATCCCTTTGCCGAGCCGGGTGATACCGACAAGACGGTGATCAAGCCCAATCCGGGCGGGCGGCGCGCGACCGCGCCCATGCCAAGCCCGGAGCCCTCGGTGCCACCGGCCGAGCCGACGGCAGACCCGGATGCCCCACCAGCACCTGAGTCCTACGGGGTTCCGCAGGCCGCCGCCGCTGCGCCAAAAGCATCCCCCGGTAAAGCCTCGCAACTGGCGTTGACCGGGATGAACCAGTTGACGGCCTGTGCCGCGACCCTGTTTGCCCTGATCAGCCGCATCCGGAACCGCGCGCAGCACATGGACCCTGACGCCCTGCGCAAAAGCGTCGTGGCCGAGGTGCGCGCCTTTGAAAACCGCGCCTTGCAGGCGGGTATTCCGGCGCAGACGGTCAAGGTCGCGCGCTATGCTCTTTGCGCGACGCTGGATGATGTGGTGCTGAACACGCCCTGGGGCGGGCAGTCCAGCTGGGGCCTGCAATCCATGGTGGGTACTTTCCACCGCGAAACCGTGGGGGGGGACCGATTTTACGACCTGCTTGCGCGGCTGGAAAAAGAGCCGGGCGCCAATATCGACATGTTGGAGTTCCTCTACATGTGCATGTCGCTGGGATTTGAAGGTCGCCTGCGCATCGAACAGGGCGGCAGTGAGAAGCTGATGCAGATCCGCGCGGCGCTGGCCCGGATTATCCGCAATCAGCGCGGGCCGCTGGAATGGGATCTGTCGCCACATTGGGAGGGGGTGAAAAAACCCTTCAAGGCGTTGTCGGCCTGGCGTCTGGTCTGGATCGCGCTGGCGGTGACCGGCGCGCTGTTGGTGCTGCAATATGCCGGCCTCAGCTGGGCCCTGTCGAACCAGACCGAGAATGTGTCTGGTCGCCTTGCGATCATAGATTCCGGCCCTGCGGCGCAGCTGGAACGGCGCGCGCCGCCGCCGCCGCCGCCGCCGCCTGCGCCCACGATCGAAGAACAGGTGGCCAAGGTGTCGGGCTTCCTTGATCCCGAGATCAAGGAAGGCATCGTCGAGGTGTTTCAGAAGGGCAACCTGCTGATCATTCGGCTGGCGGGATCCGGCATGTTCGGCTCTGGCTCTGACAAGCTTTCCGATGCTTTCAAGGGGCCGGTCAACCGTCTGGCCGAGTCGCTGAACGATGAAAAGGGTAAGGTCATCGTCGTCGGCCACTCCGACAATATCCCGATCCGCTCTTCCCGGTTTCCGTCAAACATGGCGTTGTCGCTGGCCCGCGCCAAATCGGTGATGGCGGGAATGGCCGACGTGATGACAGATCCTGACCGCCTATCCGCAGAAGGCCGGGCTGATAAGGAACCTATTGCCGACAATGGCACCCGTGAAGGCCGGGCCAAGAACCGCCGGATTGAAATCCTTCTGGTGCAGGAGATTGACGAATGATCCGCCGCTATATTCTGCCGCTGTTCAGATCCCTCTATTTCGTGCTGATCCTGCTGGCGGCCGGTCTGTCGGCCTGCGTGTGGTATTTCGCACCTTTCATCGGCTCGGAGGATTGGCGCCCCTTTGACAGCATCCTGTCGCGCGGCATTACCATCGGCGTGATCTGGGTGGTAATCCTGATGATCATCGGTCTAGTTTTCTGGCGTCGGCGGCGCCGGGATCGCCAGATGACCGAAGACATGGCCGAGGCCACGGAGGTGCCGGAAGAGGACGATGTCCTGGCCGAGGAAATCGGTGAATTGCGCGGCAAGTTCAAACAGGCCATGGCCGAATTGCGCAAGTCCAAGAACGGGCGCCGTCACCTCAGGGATCTGCCCTGGTACGTGATGATCGGCCCACCCGGCGCGGGCAAGACCACGGCGATTGTCAATTCCGGCCTGCAGTTCCCCCTGGCGGACAAGATGGGCAAGGCCGCGATTGGTGGCGTCGGCGGCACCCGCAATTGCGATTGGTGGTTCACCAATGAGGCGGTGCTGATCGATACCGCCGGGCGCTATACCACGCAGGAAAGCGATGCGGATGCGGATAATGCCGCCTGGCTGGGCTTTCTAGGCCTGCTGAAAAAGTACCGCAAACGCCAGCCGATCAACGGGGCGATCATCGCGATTTCTCTGTCGGACCTTTCCCTGCAGGATGAGATCACCCAGAAATCCCACGCCCAGGCCGTACGCCGCCGCCTGTCCGAGCTGCGTGAAAAGCTTGGCGTGCGCTTTCCCGTCTATGTGCTGTTCACCAAGGCTGATCTGATAGCGGGGTTTCAGGAGTATTTCGATGCCCTGGGCAAGGAAGAGCGCGAACAGGTCTGGGGTTTCACCCTGCCGCTGCCCAAGGGCAAGAAAGAGGCTGCCCCGATTGCAGGCTTTGACGAGGAATTTGCAGCCCTTCTGGGGCAATTGAACGCGCAGCTGTTGGAAAAGATGCAGGGCGAGAGCGATCACCAGCGGCGGGCGCTGGTGGCGGGTTTTCCGGGACAGGTGGCCTCGATGCGCCGGGTGGCGCGCGATTTCCTGACCGAAGTCTTTCAGGATAACCGCTATGATCAGCGCCAGATGCTGCGCGGGGTCTATTTCACATCGGGCACCCAGGAAGGCACGCCGATCGACCGGCTGATGCTGGGTATGGCGCAGACCTTCGGCATTGGCCGTCAGGCCATCGGAACCGGGCAGGGCAGTGGGCGATCCTACTTTCTGACCCGCCTGTTCGAAGGGGTAATGTTCCCCGAGGCCGGGCTTGTCTCTGCCGATGACAAGGTTGAGCGCCGCTATCGCTGGACCCGCCGCGCCGCCATTTCCGCCACGGTGATCTTTGCCTCGGTGACCGGGGCGCTTTGGGTGAATTCCTATCTGAAGAACGCCGCCTTGATCGAACAGGCCGCCGGGCAGGCCGCAGCCTATCAGGCGGCCGCGGCCGAACTGCCGCCCAGCCCGGTGGGCGATACCGATCTGGTGCCGGTGGCCGCTGCGCTGAACCTGCTGCGTGACATGCCCGGCAACCCGGTTCTGTCGGATCCGGAGCCGGAGCGCGCCATGACCTATGGTCTTTATCAGGGTGAGGTGATCGGAACAGAGGCGGCGCAGACCTATCGCGCCGCGCTGAACCAGCGGCTGCTGCCCCGTCTTCTGGTCCGGCTGGAAGAGCAGATCAGCGCCAATATGAACAACCCGGATGTTCTCTATGAGGCGCTGAAGATCTACCTGATGCTGGGGCTTCAGGGGCCGATGAATCCCGATCTGGTCAAGGAGTGGATGCAGCTTGACTGGGAATCGGTGGCCTACCCCGGAACGGTGCGGGCGCAGCTGCGGGCGGATCTGATGGATCACCTGACGGCGATGCTGTCCCAGCCGATGACAGAAATCGCGCTGAATGGTCCGCTGGTGGAGCAGGCCCAGAATATCCTGTCGGAAATGCCGCTGGCGCAACGGGTCTACAATGGCATCATCAATTCGAACACTGCCACCAGCCTGCCGAAATGGCGGCTGACCGATATCGGCGGGCCTTCGGTGAAACGGGTGCTGGTGCGCAGCTCCGGCAAGCCGCTGAACGAGGGTGTCGAGGGCATTTTTACCTATGACGGATTTCACAACGTCTTCCTGCCCGAAGCGGTGAGCGTGTCGGAACGTGTCCAGCGCGAGGTCTGGGTGCTGGGCGACCGCGGCGGTGAGCAAATCCAGAGCGAAGCCGCGCTTCTTGCGCTCAGCCGGGATGTGCTCGACCTTTATTACAACGACTATATCACCCGGTATGATCAGGTGCTGGGAGACGTGGACATCGTGCCGCTGGAAAGCCTCAGCCATGCGGTCGAGGTGACCAATGTGCTGTCCGGGCCGACCTCTCCGATCACCAACATCCTGACGGCGGTCAGCCAGGAAACCAGCCTGGCGGAGGACCGCTCGCAACTGAACACGGAATCCCTGGGCGAAGGCGTGTCGCAGGTGGCAGCCATCGAAACCCGGTCAAGCCTGTCTATCCAAGGACAAATCCTGCTTGAGGCACTTGTCAGCTCGGCATCGACTGCCTCGGGCGAGCCGCCAAAGCCACCGGGTGCCTATGTGCAGGACCGGTTCCAGTGGCTGCACGATCTGGTGGACCGCCCCGAAGGCCAGCCCTCGCGGCTGGACGACCTCATGGTCTCTCTGCAACTGGTCTATCAGGAGCTGAACAAGATGTCGTTCAGCGGCGTGACCTCGGGCGAAAGCGGGCAGGCGCTACTGCAATTCCAGCAAACGGCCTCGCGGATCGACGGGCCGGTGCAACGCTGGGCCATGCAGATCTCGACGGGCTCTTCCGGCATTACCTCGGAAGGAACTCGCGCATCGATCAATGCCCGCTGGCAGGCCTCGGTTCTGCCCTTCTGCGAAAAGGCGCTGGACAACCGGTATCCCTTCAACCGGCGCGCCCGCGCCGATGTGGCGATGGTGGATTTTGCAAAACTGTTTGCGCCGGGCGGGCTGATCGACAGTTTCTTTGACGAGAACCTGCTGAAATATGTCGATACCCGCAGCCGTCCGTGGACCTGGAAACGCGTCAATGATGTCGATCTGGGGATCAGTCAGGCGGTGCTGGAACAGATGCAATACGCCGCTGAAATCCGCGATGCCTTCTTTGCCGGTGGGGACACGCCGGTGGTCCAGTTCCAGATCACCCCCAAGGCGCTGGATTCAAAGGCCAAGGAGGTTCTTTTGGAGATTGACGGCACGCAGGTGTCCTATAATCACCGGATGGGACAGCCCACGCCGGTTGCAGTGACCTGGCCGGGGACGGTCGGCCTGGCGCGGATCACCCTTTTGCCGGACAAGCGCAATATTGAAAACGTTCTGTCGCGGGATGGGCCCTGGGCCTGGTTCCGGTTGCTGGATGCCGCCGAGGTACGCCGGACCAACGTCACCGACCGGCGGCGGGTGAACTTCCGGGTTGGTGGGCGTCTGGCCCTGTTCGAGTTGCAATCGGGATCGGTCGTCAATCCCTTTGCCCTGCCGGCGATGGCAAAATTCAGCTGCCCGAAGTCGATGTGATGGAGGCAGGGTTCGGAGCCTTCGGCAAGATGCCCTCGGTCGGGGATTTTTTCCGGATCAACATGCCGGGCGGTTTTGTCCGCCTGTGGGATGGCTGGCTGCAGCAGGTGCTGCTGGCCGGGCAAAGCGCCTATGGCACCGCCTTTGATCGCAGCTATATGTCGGCGCCGATCTGGCGATTTTCATTACCTGCGGGCCTTGCTGGGCCGGAAAAGCTGACGGGAGTTCTGATGCCCTCGGTTGACCGGGTTGGCCGCCGGTTTCCGCTGACACTGGTGGCGCCTCTGGCCACGCCGGGGCCTGCGGCACTGGATCATTTCACCGACACAAAGCTGTTTGAGCAGCTTGAGGCGATTGCCCTGGATGCATTGGAGGACAGCATGACACAGGACAAATTATCCGCAGCCCTCGGCGCGGTGCAGCCGCCCGCCATGCGCGCGGTGGCGCCGCTGCGCACATCGGGCAACACGCTGGTGCTGACCGGCGCTGGTCAGACAGATGATCTACCAAACACCGTGGCGGCAGCCCTGCTGGACAGCCGGGCTGCTGATACCAGCATCTGGACTGCGGTTCTGGACAGCGGCCCGCGGATGATGATGTGCCCGGGCCTGCCGCAAGGCGGGGCTGCAATCGGACTGTTCGATCTTACGGCCCCCATCTGGCAGGAGGCCCGGCCGCTATGAATCCGATGTACCCCTATCGCTATGCCGTTCAGACCCATGTTGGACTGCAACGCAAGGTCAACGAAGACGCGGTGCTGGCGCTGCCGGACCATGACATCTGGCTGGTTGCAGATGGGATGGGAGGCCATGACGCGGGCGATTATGCCAGCCGCCTGATCGCGGATTCCGCCGCGATGATCCCCGGTGGGCTGGACCCGGCGGCCAAGATGCACGCCCTGCGCGATGCCCTGCAAGGCGCCCACCGCGCCATCCAGGCCGAGGCCACGGCGCGGGGGGGCGGCACCATTGGTGCAACGGTTGCCGCCCTGATCATGGCGCAGGGCCATTTCGCCGGTATCTGGGCCGGCGACAGCCGTATCTACCGGCTCCATGGCGGGCAGATCGACATGCTGACGGCGGATCATTCCGTGGTCGCCGAATACGTCCACTCCGGCAAGATGAGCTGGGATGAGGCGGATCAGCATCCGCAATCCAATGCCATCACCCGCGCGGTTGGGGTCGGGGAGGATCTCGAACTCGACAAGGTGCGCGGCACCGCTGAAAGCGGCGACAGGTTCCTGATCTGCTCGGATGGGCTGACGAAATATGCCACCTTCTCCATGCTGGAGGATATTCTGTCGAGCACGCCCTTGGAAACCGTCGCCGAGCGGCTGGTGCAGGTCGCACTGACCGGGGGCGGGGCTGACAATATCTCGGTGATCGTCGTCGACGTGCTCTGACGGGCGCCGGTCCGACAGGCCGCAATCAGGGGCGGGCTGTCACCAATATACGGCTGTCCAGCGACAGGATCCGGCTCGCATCCTCTGCCGCGCTTTGCTGTAGCGCTTCGGCAAAACCAACCGCGCTTTCCGATGTGGGACGCATGCCCGCGAACAGCGGTTCCGAGGAATGCAGGACCAGAATACGGCTTTTGCCCAGGGTGCTGTCATCCACCTTGAACGCCAGCCCGCCGGTTTCTGCTGCATTCTGCAAATCAAAGGCGACGCGCACGGAAAACGGCCCGATCTCACCATCTCTGAGGTCCGCAATCGCATTCTCGGGACGTCCGATATTGGGCAACAGATGAAAGACGTTGCCAGAGACATCCAAGATTGAAACGGTCAGAAAGCCGTCGGTCATGTCTTCCGGCAGGATCACGTCGATGACCGGATTTTCCCCGACGAAGAACCGCCCCGATGGGTTCGGCGTGCCTTCCCCGCCAAGGGTATAGCTGACCTTTGCCCCGCCCGCAGGCGCCTTGGGAAGGCGCTGCTCTACAACGCAAAGGGCGGGGTTCAGCACTTCGGCGTCCAGAACCACCTTGCGGTCATTCGCGATGGCGCGCAGCGCATCGAACAGGGCAACGCGGGTTGATGTTTCCGCCAGCCGCCCGGTGATCACGATGGAATCCTCGGGCGCAAAGCCGCCGGTTCCATCTGTGCCGGACAGTTGCAACGGGCCGCAGTCCTGATGGTCGGCGACCACCGAAAGGACCTCTCCCCGCGCCAGAACAGGCAGTTTGAAAACGATATCGACCGCGCCGTCCAGTGCTCCCGGCAGCCCATCGGCAAACCGCGCGTTCAACGACGCCGCCAGTTCGGCATCCTGCGTCACGCCGCTCAGTCTGCCTTGATTGTTGCTGACGGCAAGGCGCCATTCACCGAGTTGATCCAGCGGCGCAATGGTTGCCAGTACATCGTCGCCCCAGCTGTCGGCGATTGCCCCCGACGCCAGCGAGACATCCGTGGTTTCAACCATGTCCTGCAGCGCGGTGAGGCTCGCCTCAGACGGCATGTTTCCGGTTGCCCGGGCCGGGGCGCCTGCAGATTTTTCAATAATCAGCGTGAAAGGTTCGGCAACCGGCAGGGGTGGTCCAGTGAGATTGCCAAACAGCCCGGCGAAATAACCGCCAACGCCCAGTCCCAGCACACCTATAAGGAGGATAACCGCCACGAGGCCACCGCGCCCTTTTGCCGGTTTTTCGTCTACCGGAGGCGTCAAGGGCGCAAGTTTTGCTGTTGGCGCGGCGGTCTTCGGAACAATGATCGTGGCTTCTTCCGCCGGGGGTGGAGCGTCGGCCTTGGGCGGCGTATCAGCAGGGCGGGGGTCCGGGTCATCGATATAGGCCAGAACCTCTGCTGCGTTTTGAAACCGGTCCGCAGGATCCGGCGCGCACATGCGGTCGATAAGCCCCTTCAAGGGTTCGGGCACACCCGAGGTATCCAGCGGCTTCTGCTTGTTTTCCACCACTTCCATTGGATTTGCGCCCAGCGACGGCGGCGCGCCGCGAAAATTCGCCAGCAGCAAGGCGCCAAGCGAATAGATATCCGACCGGGCGTCGGTTTGCCCGCTCATCTGCTCGGGCGCGGCATAAGAATATTTGCCGGCGAATTCATTACCGACAATCGTCTGGGCACCTGGGTTGGTATCCTTGGCGATGCCGAAATCGATGATCACGGCCTCGGCCGGATCGCCGCCGCGCAGGATGATATTGTCCGGGCTCAGATCCCGGTGCACGATCTTGCGTGCATGGGCGGCTTGCAAACCCTGCGCCACGCGTTTGCAGATGATCATCAGATCATCGGCAGACATCGGTCCCTGTTTCAGCTTCCGGTCCAGCCCCGGCCCGTCGACGTAATCCATCAGCAGGTAGATATGCCCATCCGGGGTGCGGTGATTTTCCGAATAGCGCACCACCGCGTCATGGCGGATTTCGCGGATGTTTTCCTCGCGGGCCATCAGGACCTGAAAGTCCTCGTTGGCAGAGAGTTCCTGTTTCAGAACCTTGATCGCCACCAGATTGCCGGAGATTTCCGAGCGCGCCTTGTACACATCCGAAGTGCCACCGCGACCCAGCAGCATCTCGATCCGGTAGGTGTTGTTCAGCAGATCACCGGGTTGAAAAATATCACCGGGGCGGGATTCGATCATCTGTCATGTCCCGCCTTGTACCCGCCCGAAGCGACGTTCATCCCTCAGCCCAGAGCCTGGAACTCGACACGGCGGTTTTCATCGGCCCGCGGATCGTTTTCATCAAAGGGCGCGGTTTCCCCCATGCCGATCGCTTTCAGCATGTCCTCGGGAATGCCGCAGGAGCCGATCAGATGGCGCCGAACTTCCTGCGCCCGCAGCAGAGACAGGCGTTCATTGTATTCGGCCGAGCCCGAACTGTCGGTGTGACCGATGATTTGGAACACGGTGCCCTGCATCAGCTTCATCGACTCGCACATATTGGCCAGCTTCGGCTCCTGATCCGCGCGCAGGGCTGCGCTGTCGAAATCAAAGGAAATCTGGACGTTGATCTGCGATTGCCGCTCAACCGGGTTATATTCTTCCGCAGCAGCAGCAACGGTGGCCGTTTCCGCAGTGTCGTCGCTCTGCGCCGCAGAGGACGTCGCCGCGTTCGGCACGATGACCAGACCGCGGGTTTTTTGCTTCTTGAAGGCTTGGGTGATTTCTTCGACCGAGGGGCCGTCATCGGCAGACTGGGCCATAGCGTCAGGCGCCTGCAACACACCCAAACTCAGAATACAGGCAGAAATAATGCGAAACCGGACCATAACCTGTCCCTTACGTTGAAAACATATACTGAATAAAAGCCTATACCACACTTGTTGATCTGCCAATGGGCCGCCGCAAACAGCGCTGCAAAAACCCCTAAACTCTGCCCTATCCGCGAAGGATGGAATTGAGGGCTTTACGAAGGCTGGCTCAGGGCATTCAATAGGGGCGTAGTATGTTGAGGGTTCTATGCGCGTCGTTTCGGCAGTTATCATCGCGACAGGCATCGTCCTGGCGCCCGTTGTCTGGTTCGGCCTGAGCTGGCTTATGTCTGATGAAGACTATGCAGGCGGGGCCGTCGATTCCACGGCGCGGATCGAACTGGAAATGCTCCGTCAGCAGATTGAAGATCTGCAACTCCGGATGAGTGACCTTCAGACAGAGATTGCGCGCCTGCCCGCGGGAGGAGCAGGCTCCAACGCCCCTTTTCTCCCGGACGCTGACGGCGAACGTCAGATCTGGGAGCAGACCGAAGGCACAGACCTTGATTATGCGCAGGTGGTGCTGATCGCAGACCGGTTGAATGTAAATCGGGGCCTGAACGTGGCCGGGGGCAGGTATCTGTCCGAAAAACTGGGGCGCCCGCGTGAGGATCTGAGCGACAGCTGTCAGCCCATGACAAACCCGGATTTGAAGGAAAAACTCGTAACCGAGCAGGTTGGTCCGATCCGTGTCAGCATGCTGCAGCCCGCGATCGAGAGCCTGCGGATCGTGTTCGAGAACATCCGCAGCGTCGACCCCGACCTCTATTCCCGGATCAACACCGCCGGCGCCCTTTGCGTGCGGCGGATCCGCGGCACGGTGAATTCCCTGTCGACGCACAGCTACGGGCTGGCGGTGGATCTCAATATCGACGGCAAGCTGGATAATTTCACCGATGGCAAAACGCAGCTGGGGCTGACGATCATGGCCGATTTCTTCTTTGATGAAGGCTGGGTCTGGGGGGCCGGTTTTGGCCGCGAAGACAGCATGCATTTCGAAATCAGCCGCCGCCAGCTGGACACCTGGATCGCGGAGGGGCGGTTGTAGTCAGCCCCGACGGCATCACAGTGAGCGCAGCAGGACCTTGTTAGAGCCAAGCGCCGCAGCAATTTGCTGGTATTGCACAGCTCGGGCGGTCGATTGGGCGGCGGATCTGAGCAGGATCGTCTCCGCCTCCTCCAGCGCCGAAATGGCCGCAGCGGCCGCCTGACGCTTGCGGTCAGATGCAACCGCCACCAGAGGGCGGGAGGATTTTAATCTGGGATCGCCGTGCTGCACCCGGGCACGCGGCGCCTGCGGGTCACGGTTATCACGCGCAATCTTCCGCAGTTCACCCGCCGTTTGACCCAAAGTCTTACGCACATCCTGATAACCGGACAGACCAGACATACCCACAGACAGCTGTTCCATGCGTTCCGCCATGCAGTCGACAAGATAGGCGCCACTGTCGCTGCAGAATTCGCGAATGGCATTCAGGCGCACGACCACTTGCTGCGGCGTCGCGACACGGTTTGCCGCTGACAGGCCTAGGCTGGTCGTCGCCTCCCCGCCATAGCTACCCTCACTGCCACCATAGGTGCCTTCGCCTGTGCCCCCGGTTTCCTGCGCCGTAACCGGAGAGGCCAGAACAAGTGTCAGGATAATTAGATATCGCAGTGCCCGCATGGAAAACTCCACTTCCGTCGCTTACCCTTCCAACCCATAGGCCCGGCGGATGCCACGTTGCGTGCCGGGGCCGAAATCACCGTCGATCGAGCCTTGGTAGAAGTCGTTCTCTTTCAGCTTTCCCTGCAAAGCCTTGCGGGTCTGATCGGTGAACATCGTTGGCCGCTCGCTAAGCAGTTTCAGAACATCCGAACTGCCGGAGCGCAAAGCTGCGTAAAGATAATGCGCCGCATCTTCGGGCCCTTTGTTGGGGATCAGCCCATCATCGATCAAAGCCGCAAAATTGAATTGGGCCTGCGGATGGCGCAGATCCGCCGCCCGCTCAAAGAACGTCAGGGCCTTTTGCGGATTGGCCGGCAGACCCAGCCCGCCCTGGTAATGCAGGAATCCAAGGTCATTGATAGCATCTGCAAAATTCTGATCCGCCGCCGCCCTGTAGAGGGACAGAGCCTTGGCCGGATCCGGTTCAACACCGGTGCCCCGCTCGTACAGCTTTGCCAGTTCAAACTGCGCTTCGGGAGATCCCGCATCCGCAGCCCGCTGCAAAAACTCGATAGCGGCTGCCGGATCGAACCGGTCCTGATTTGGATTGAGCCGGATATAGGCCAGCCCCAGCATCGAGCGGGTGTCTCCAAGTTCGGCAAGGGCAAGAAGTTGCTCCTCCTGATCCGGTTTCAGCGCCGCCCAGGCATCGGTGCTGCCCGCGCTTTCGTTGCCTCCGGCCAGGTAGAAGGGTACCCCTGTGAGGGAACCATAAGTATGAGGTTCCTGCAGGTTTCCGGTTTTCTGAAGCACAAGATCGCGGACCTGCCGAAACATCAGGCTGATCTCCAGACCGGGCTGAACCATCTTTTCCATCAGCGCCAGCGCATAGGGGCTGTTCTCTCCCCGGCCATCCAGCGCGACCTGTCCATCCTTGGCCGCAAAGGCCACCAGCGTTCCGCGATCCGGGTTTGCAGGGGCCAGACCTGCACGTTCGGGTGCCGTCGATGCATTCGTTGTTTCCGAAGTGTTTCCCGCCAATGCATCGCCAAGGGGGTTATCGCGGCAGCTGTCCAGGATCACGATGCGCATCTTTCGCGCTTTCTCAACAGCCTCCAACAGCTGCTTCAGCGAGGCGGACTGGCGCTCTACATCCCTGTTGCTTTGCACCTGAACATCAACCGGGATCAGGAAATTCTCACCCTGCACCTCGACCCCGTGACCGGCAAAATAGATCAGGGCCAGATCGGCAACCTCGGCGCGGAAAGCAAAGCCTTCGAGCATGCGGGTCATGTCTTCGGCACCGACGTCGATGCCAAGGGTCACGTCAAACCCGATCCCTTCCAGGGTTTCCGCCATCCGCAGGGCATCGTTGCGGGTGTTGTCCAGCTTTGGCAGATACTGGTAATCAGCCATCCCCAAGACCAGCGCCGCACGATCTGTTGCGGCCACGCTCGCGACAGGCAGCATTATGGTGGCCAATGTCAAAAGTATTCGAAACACAAAGCTCATGATCGCACCGGGCAAAACTGATTACACATCTTGAGTGTAGCCGTTGCAGACGGTGAAGCAAACGATCAATCCGGAGCCTGCGCGATCTTCGTCCTGATGGATGATATTATCGCGCGGCTCAAACGGGAAACGCCGCCTGGGGCAGGCGGCGTCTTTGTTGTTCAGGCGTTTTGCAAACCGCCGGGAGAGAGTAGTCTTTCCCGCAGACGTTCCAGGGTGACCCCTTTGGCGGCAGCAGGCAGATCGGCCGGTCCGGATTTTTCCACCTGGTCCTGGACGCGCTCATAGAATCCCGACAGCCCGGCGAGTGTCTGGATTACCAGATCGAAATCCTGCAATGCACGCAGTTCCGCACTGGTAGGGCGGGTACCACGTTCCATGACCGTGAGAGCAACATCCTCCAGCTCTTGAATTTTGACTTTCAGCTGGTGCATTTCCCAAGATGAAATGGTGCAGAGATCTTTCAGGGCTTTGTCAGGATGGTCCATATCAGAGCCGCCCAACCACTTGTTCGATCGCCTGCTTCATCGTTGCAACCGTGAAGGGTTTGCGGATGATGTTGTTCAGGCCGAGTTTCTTGCCGACCTCGATGATCTCAGGAGTCGGTTTGCCCGTCACCAGGATAAACCCGACACGCTGGGTCACCTGATGGCCACGGACCGCTTGCAGCAGGCCAAGACCATCCATGCCGGGCATGTTGTAGTCGGACAAGACCAGGTGTACCGGAGTCTTCGTGATCTTCTGGAACGCGGATTGTCCGTTGTTTTCCACCATGTAGTTCTTGACGCCAAGCTCATCCAAGCATTGCGTCAGAATCCCGCGGCTCGTTGACATGTCGTCCACGACCATGACGCGAAGAGAGTCTTTCAAGCTCATTTGTTTTCCTCGTGTTTCTTCATACTGCTCAGACTATCGGGCATCCCCACCCGATGGTGTGTGAATGTAGGTGGTTATTCCTGCCGTTTTCATATGTTGGGCAGCCGGTCCGGACATTCGTTCGGAATGTCCGATAAACAGGTAGCCTCCGGGAACCAGTGATCGCTGAAACGCCTGCCAGACCTTTTGCTGCGTTGCTGTATCAAAGTAGATGGCCACATTCCGACAGAAAATCGCATCGAATTTTCCCTTAAACGGAAAGGGTTCAATGAGATTCAGCACACCAAGTGTCACCATCGACCGGATGCTTTCAGGTAGACGGCCATCAGCATCAAGTTTTGGCAGGTATTTGCGGTATTCCGCAGGGATCTGCGCAATCTCGTCCGCCGGATATTTGGCAGCCGTTGCCGTTTGCACGACAACCGGATCGATATCAGTGCCCAGGATCTTGAAATCCAGACGGTTCACCTCCGGACACATGTCCTGGATGATCATCGCCAGCGTGTAGGGCTCCTGTCCGTTGGAACATCCTGCCGACCAGATGCGCACCCGTCCGCCTTCTCGTGCCTTCTTGATGAGGTCCGGAAGAACGTCTTTGCGCATCGTTTCAAAATGATGCGGTTCCCGGAAGAACTGCGTCACATTGGTGGTCAGCAGAGACAGCAGGTTGCTGCGCTCCTTGTCGGAATTCGGCCCATTCAGGCGTGCAAGATAATCCTTGAAGTTCAAGACGTTCTGCTTTCGCAGACGACGAGCCAGGCGGGCCGAAACCAGAGGTTTCTTGCTGCTCGACATCGCCAACCCAAAATGCTTGTAGGCGAACTGGGCGATGGCTTCGAAATCCTGATCTGTCAGGGTGAAACCATCTGCCTTGGACTCTATGGGACTTCTTGCGTTCACATCAGCACCTGTTCCGGAACGGAGATAACCGCATCCAAGTTGATGATCCGGACCATGGTGTCATCATGTGAGATGATGCCTTGGATATATTCCATGGTGAATCGGCTATCGACCGGCGGCGTGTCCTGAATATCATCGGGGTTGATCGAGATGATTTCCGAAACGGATTCCGCCAGCAGGCCAACCGGCTTGCCACCGACCGCCACGACGATCACCACGTTACGCTCACTGGCCTCGGTCTGCTCAAGACCGAACCGCGCCGACAGATCATAGATCGGAATCACCGCACCGCGCAGGTTCATGACACCCAGCACGTCCGACGGCGCGTGCGGCAGGATTGTCACCGGCGACCAACGACGGATCTCACGGATCTGGGTGATTTTGAGACAGAAAGCCTGCCCCGCCACAGTGAAGCTCACGAACTCACTGAACTGGGCGTGCTTTACTTCCTGATCGCCAGGCTTGGCTTCAACTTGCGACTGCATTGTTCATTCTCCGATCTGTGTCAAAGGCGGCTGCTGATGGCGAGGCCGCGATAATGCTTTCCGGATCCAGGATCATGGCAATCTTGCCATCTCCGAGAATGGTGGCAGCAGCCACCCCGGCAATCTCCCCACAGACTCCATCCAGGCTCTTGATGACCACCTGCCGCTGGTCGTGGATATCGTCCACCGCCAGGGCGCTGCGCTGTCCCGTTTCCGTCTCAACCAGGAGATAGACTCCGGGCGGTTGGTCATCCTGCTTGCTCAGCCCAAGGGCGCCAGCAACGTCGCAGATCGGGACGAAGTTTCCACGGATCGAAAGCAATGTGCCATCGGCGCCAAGGTTGTTGATCATGTCGTCGCTGCCGCGCATCGTCTCGACGATTGAGGTGATCGGAACCACCATCGTCTGATCCGCAACCGAGACCACCATGCCGTCCATCACTGCCAGCGTCAGTGGCAGAATGATGGTAAAGGTCGAGCCTTTGCCCGGGGTCGAGGTGATGTTGATCCGGCCACCAAGGCCCGTCACGGCGTTCTTGACCACATCCATCCCGACACCGCGGCCGGACAGGTTCGAAACCTCCTTGGCGGTGGAAAAACCTGGCAGGAACAGGAGGTTGTCAATCTCACTGTCGGTCAGATCGGCGTTTTCGGGGATCAGGCCCTTGTCGATCGCGATTTGTTTCACACGGGGGCGGTTTACGCCGGCACCATCGTCCTTGATTTCGATGCAGACACTACCGGACCGGTGCGACGCCGACAGACGAATTTCACCGACCCTGTCCTTGCCGCCACCCTCACGGTCATCCGGTTTCTCGATCCCGTGGTCCACCGCGTTGCGCAGAATATGCGTCAATGGGTCTGACAGGCGTTCGATGACTGTCTTGTCGACTTCGGTGTTTTCTCCCTCGGTGACAAGCTTGCAGGATTTTCCGGTGGCGCTGGAGGCTTCGCGCACAATCCGGGCCATACGCTGGAACAGCGGTTTGACCGGCTGTGCACGGATCGACATAACGCCTTCCTGGATATCCCGCGCCAGGTTCTTAAACCCTTCCAGCTCGGTCTCCACATCACGCACGTCCGCAACATCAAGATTGGCAATCTGCTGCGCCAGCATCGAATGGTTGATGATCAGCTCGCCGACCGCGTTGATAAGCCGGTCCACCCGCTCAAGCTCCACACGCAGAGTCGGCTTGGGACCCCGCTGCTCCGATTTCGCGGCCTCGGCCTTTGGAGATGGTGCCTTGTCACCCGCAGGCGCAGAGTCCGCCTCCGGTGTCAGAGCAGGGGCCGGCTGTTCAAAAGGGGCAGGCGTCGTCTCCCCGTCCTCAATGGACGGAGCAACACCGAATGCAGCGTCCAGCGCGGCAAGGGCCTGCGCATCCGCTTCGGCGTCACCATCGCCTTCGATCGACAGCTCGCACAGACCTTCGACGAATTCGAAAACGGCTTCCACCTTGTCGCGCGGCTCCGAGGTGATCAGAACCAGATCCCAGGCGATATAGCTTTCGGCGACGTCGATGGCGTCAAAACCGGGCAATTCAGTGTCGTCCAGCTTGACCTCAAGCTCACCCAGTTCCTTGAGTGCCTGGAACAGGAAGATGGGCTCGTTGCCGGTGCCGTACATCTCCTTCATGGGATGGAAACGGATCCGGTAGGTTTCTTCCTGAGGCACCACGGGAAGATCGATCGCTGCAGGCGCAAAGCCTGCCCCGCCCAGGCCCATCGGCTCGAACGTCAGATCTTCTTCCTCTTCGGGAATATATTCGTCCAGCGCCGCGATCAGCACGTTGTGATGCGCTTCGTCGGTTTCGCCGCCATCCCGCGCCGTCGCCACCAGATCACACAGATGGTCACTGGCACGCAGCAGAAGCTGAACAAGCTTTTCGCCCAGCTCCAGACGATTGGTTCGCACCTCGTCGAAAACGGTTTCGAACCTGTGGGCAAAGGCCACCAGTTCATCCAAGCCAAACGCCCCGGCGCCACCCTTGATCGAGTGAACAGCGCGGAAAACGGCGTTGACCACCTCTGGATCACGATCGCCACCTTCGATGGCGGTCAGACCCTCATCCGTCGCTTCAAGGAGCTCTTCGCACTCCTCAAAGAAGGTATCCTGAATCGACCCTGACATCTTACGCCGCAGCTCCGGTGACGCGCTTGAGCGCAAAAATCAAAGACGTGTCATCGAAGGGCTTGGTAATCCAGCCGGTTGCACCTGCATTGCGCGCACGGGTTTTCATTTCCGCGGCACTCTCGGTGGTCAGAACAAGAATCGGCACCTTCGAATTGATACCGTCGCCCCGGAGTTCTTCGATGACACCGAAGCCGTCCAGATTGGGCATGTTGATATCGGTAATCACCACATCCGGCGCGACGTCGGGATACATATCAACGCCTTCACGGCCATCGACCGCGCAGTGATATTCAAAGCCGGCTTCTTCCAGCGTGGCAGCAAGCAGATTCCGAATCGTGCGGGAATCATCAATTGCAAGGACTTTGGTTTTCATGCTGTTTCCTCGTCTTCAAAGCGGTTGGACTCTAAACCCAAAAGCGACAGAGACTTTCGGCACGATTCACTGATGTTTGTGACCGCAAATCCCAATTCTTCGGAACGCCACTGCTGCTCCGCACTCAGCAGAATCTGAAGGCATCGCGAGGGCATCGCCATAACCTTGGAGCAGTCGATTTCTACCGCAGAGGTGCGCGCTCCGCGCAGGAATGCAATCAGCGGATCAAGGTCCGAAAATGCATTCGGAAGGTCTAATAGGTGTTTTTGCGTTTCCGTGGTCATCTTCCGCGATTCGCACCCCCGTTGTTCGGTCACATGTTAGAGTTCGATAGGGTCATTCTTAGGCTCGGGGGTTTAATAATTGATTGCCGCAAAGGCACCGCAACACCCTTTTGCCAGCCCTCAAGCCCTCCGGGGAACGCCGTTTTGCGGACAATTTTACATGCCCGATTCTTCGTTGCGGTGAGGAGAGCCATCGCGGCCACACAGTTAGAATCCCTATACGCGCGACAGCGGCAGCATTTCCCGACGCTGCGGCCGGAAGGCTTTTTAAAATTCGAACGAATGCCGGAAATTTAAGCCGCAAATTAACTCCCGCCGGGCATTCATTCCATTGGACAGGGCCGATCCGGGCCCTGGTTTGCAAAGCGTAAGCAAGAAGGCCTTTGGAACAGTGAAAATCGCACACAAGCTCCCGCTATTCGTCGTCGCATTCGGTGCAGTCATGGCTGCGATCGTGGTTTCGATCAGCACGATCACGTCGCAGAACAGCGCAAGGACCCAGGCCCAAGAGCATTTCGAATCTCTGGTTGCCAGCCGCAAGGCAGCGGTCGAATCCCTGATGCGGGGTATTACGGCTGATCTTCTGACACTCGCCGCCGTGCCCTCCACCGGGACCGCGCTGCAACGCTTGTCCGGCGCATGGACCAATCTTGGCGATGAGGCTGCCCAGACCGTGCGTGACGCCTATATCACCAACAACCCCAATCCTCTGGGGGAACGCCATCTGCTAGATCGCGGCAAGCAGACAATTCCGTACAACATTCACCACGCCAAGTTTCACCCGGCCTTCCGTACCCTGCTGACCAGTAAAGGGTACTACGACGCCTTTCTTGTGAACCTGTCCGGCAACGTACTTTATTCGGTCTACAAAGAAGACGATTACGCGACCAATCTTTATGATGGTCCGTACAAGGATTCGGGGCTTGCGCAGCTATTCCGCAGAACTGCGGATGCGCAGCCGGGAGAAGTGTTGTTTTCCGATTTCGCGCCTTATGAGCCAAGCCAGGGCAAACCGGCCGCCTTTGTCGCCACACAGATCGTCGCCAATACCGGCCAGACCGTCGGAATCCTGGTTCTGCAGATGCCGGTGAGCATGATCAGCGCCATCATGAACGAGGCCCGGGGCATCGGGGAGACAGCCGATGCCTATCTGGTAGCCTCTGACCTGCTGGCACGGTCGTCGTCACGATTCGAGGGTGGCCATATGCTGCTGGATCCGATTGCAGAGCAGGAACACATTACCTCTGCTCTCAATGGTGAAAGCAAGTTCTATCCCTCGACGACCGGTCTGAACGGACGGGAAGTCAGCGCCTTTTCCGAACCAATTGCTCTGGCAGGCAAGGAAATGGCAATCGTTATCGAACAGGACCGCGCTGAACTCATGGCGCACGTGAACAGTGCACGCAACTTCCTGCTTCTGGTGTCACTGGCCTGTACGGCAGGGATGTCTCTGCTGGGTTGGCTTTACGCCCGGACGATTACACGGCCGCTGGACCGCATCAGCAGCAATATGGAATCGGTGGCTTCCGGCAATCTGGAAACTGAGGTCAGCGAAGCCAAGCGTGTCGATGAAATCGGGCAGATTGGCAAGACGCTGGTCTCCATGCAGGATGACCTGCGGCACGCACGCACCGCGCAGGAAGAGCGCGCCCAGCAGCAGCAGGAACAGCAACGGGTGGTAGAGACCCTAAGTTCCGGTCTGCTACGGCTGGCCCAAGGGGATTTCTCTGAAAAAATCACCGAACCCTTCACCGGCGAGCATGAACAACTGCGGTCCGATTTCAATAAAACCGTCGAAAACCTCAGCGATACGGTGTCGAAAGTGGTGGAATCCGCTTCCAGCATTCGCAACGGCGCGGCTGAGATCAGCCAGTCCTCGGACGATCTATCGCACCGCACCGAAAGCCAGGCCGCAACGCTCGAAGAAACCGCTGCTGCGTTGGATGAACTGACCGCGAGCGTAAAATCCGCTGCCGAAGGCGCACGTAGCGTCGAAAACATCATGGATGAGGCCAAGCAGGAAGCCGAAAACAGCGGCGTCGTGGTGCAAAGCGCGGTCTCGGCGATGACCGAGATCGAGCAATCCTCGACACATATCGCCCAGATCATCAGTGTTATCGACGATATCGCCTTCCAGACCAACCTGCTCGCGCTGAACGCCGGCGTCGAAGCTGCCCGTGCCGGTGAAGCAGGTCGTGGTTTCGCCGTGGTTGCCTCCGAAGTGCGCGCCCTGGCGCAGCGGTCCTCGGATGCGGCGATGGAGATCAAGACCCTGATCGGCGACAGCTCGAAACAGGTGGAACGTGGCGTGGATC
>NZ_JAXGFU010000017.1:0-79763 GCF_041008815.1 Pseudophaeobacter sp. A-200-2
AAGCGCAGAAGGATGCGGTGGTCGCCCAAAGGGGCTCACCGAGTAGCCGTCACAAGGGCCGCAGTTCTCGATGGTCGGCTGACCGTCGCAAACAGAAAACGCGCCGCATGACCCCCATGTTCTGTCCACTCCCGAATTAAAGACAAAATCTCATATTTAAGGGTTCTGCCTCAATCTGTGTGGCGCAGTGGCAGCATTCGGGCTCTGAGGAGTTCTGGTCCGGCGCGACCGTACATGGCGCGCTTGAGGGTCTTCAGGCGATTGACTTGGCCCTCAGCCTGACCGTTGCTCCACGGAAGTTCGATGGCATTGCGCACGGCCTCGATGTCGCGGTGCAGCGTGCGGGCAAAGCGCATGATTGGTGGGATGCCAGTCTCAATGGCCAGGTCGATCCATGCGTCCAGCGGGGCGGACTGGTCGCCGCGCAAAATGCCCTGAAACCGCATGGCAAGGCTCCGCATCGTGGCAAAGCTTGGCGATCCGGCCTTCAATGCATCTACCTTTTGGGCCTGGTCTGCGGTCAATTTGCGTCGCGGCTTGATACAGAGCGCCGCTGCGACAACCGGCGAAATGGCGTGACCGGTTTGCGGGTCCCGCACAGGCGCCAGGGGCAGCGGCGTGTCGGTCGGGCCTGCTAGAACGGTTTGTTCATCCCTTCGCCATCCGGCCAGCAGACGTTGCAAATGAGACAAGCTGCCCTCATAGCCATGGCGTTGAATTTCGACCAATAATTCCTGGCCGGACCGGATACCCTGTTTCCAGAGATCGGCCAGTATGCTCTCAAAATACCACGGCGACGTGGGCTTCAATGCAGCTCGGCGGCGGTCTGGTGGCGAGTCGGAGCTCAACCACTTCGCCACACTACGACGCGGGAAGCCGGTCCGACGTCCAATTTCGCTACAAGACAGCCCTTGATCACGAAGCGCATGGATGTTTCGGAAAATTTCCTCACGTGATTTCCGATGAGCAAGACGCGATCGCAGTAGATGATTGGCCGTGCTGATGTTTTCGGCATCTGACAATAGCGCCCGCCCGGTGGCGCGGCCATGCATATTCATCTGCTCTTCAATGGCCTGGCGCAGGTTCTGGACGAGATGGAAACGGTCTGCGACCTGCAGGGCTTGCGGTGCACCCTGACGTGCGGCCTTCGCATATCCGCCACAACGATCCCGACTGATGACTTCAATCTCAGGGTGCTGCCGCAGCCAGCTCGCACAGCTTTCAACGCTCCGATCCGGAAGAATATCAATTACGGTCTGCCGCTCGAGATCGACGATGATGGTTCCGTAAGTCTGCGACTTGCGCCAGCTCCAATCGTCGATGCCAATGACCGTTGGCGGCGGGGCGACGCTTTCCGCACACTTCTTGAGGTGTCGCAGCACCGTGTCATTGCTGACACCGACGCCTAAACGGCGCAAGAGCCGCTCGGCAGGCCGTCCACCCGTGGCGTGCCCCAGATGAACTACAATGTCATCAGCACGCGAAGTTCGACGTGCAAATGGACGCGCAATTGACGAGGTGTAGTCCGAAAAAGTCCGCCGCGGGCACGTGGAAGCGCGACATCGCCACCTGCAGACCCAGAGTGCGATTGTTACCTTGTCGCCAAGTGCAGGTAAATCCTGTAGCCGCCTTTGCCGCCACCCGTGACGACGCCGAGAATGCAAACCACAATCTGGGCAGATGCCTCTGGGTGCCAAAACACCGGATACAAGCCACCCGCCGGAATCACGTCGCTTAACGCCTTGAACCGAAACGTCGCTCCCGGGCGACCAGTGCTTTTTTGAAATCACGACTATCCCTCCCGAATGTTCCAAGCTCAGGATAGTTGCGCCACACAAATTGAGGCAGAACCCAATTAAGGGCTACGCGACACTAGCTTAGGACCGGATCGCACTATTGGGACACCTTCCCCGAGACTCTGAGGCACAAGGAGGAGATTCATGACGACGGCAAATCATGACCAATTGGGTCCGCGTAGAAAGGCCCACATCGACCAAGCGACAAGAACGGCCCAAACCCGACCTTCACCCCAGGCGCAGCGCATGACCGGCCGCAGTCCAATGCAGACTTGATCTGCGCAGCGGCAGCATCAAAGTGGCCATTTTCGTCTAGGTTGGGAGTGACGTGCAGACGAAGGGGAAGCGCAGACCTTTCGCGTGTAAATGCTCCAGCGCGCCAAGCATCGAGCTTGGCGCGCTGGAGCAATTCAGAAGATCAACAAGCTTCAAGAAAACTCGAAGTAATCCCAAACCTGCGACATAAGGACCGTTTGGTCAAAACTAAGGGTGATCGTATCTCCGGATCCATCGAATTCGACCTCGAAGTTCCCTCCCGCAGTCGATTGGGTTACAAAGATCCCCTGCCCTGCCATCGCCTCCTCAATCTCAGCGGCACTGGCAGTCGAAGTATCTATATCGATACCGTACCCCTCGAGACGAATGAGATCGCCTCCGAACCGTTGCATGGAAACGAAGTCATCCCCGCCAGCATCCCCCATCTCAAAGATAAAAAGATCACGGCCGCCACCGCCAAACATATAATCATCTCCGTCGCCATCGACGAAGGTATCATTGCCAGAGCCACCGGAGATTGTGTCGTTACCGCTGCCGCCAAGAAGCCGGTCGTTGCCTTCGCCGCCTTGGAGTACGTCGGCCCCCTTGCCGCCGGAGAGAACATCGTTCCCACCTTCACCAACAAGGCTATCGTTTCCACCACCACCGGTTAGGCGGTCTTTATCGGCCCCGCCTGAAAGGGTGTCGCGGCCACCTCCGCCAGACAGCTTATCTTTGCCCGAACCACCGTCCAGCGTGTCATCTCCAGCCTGCCCAAAAAGCTTGTCGTTCCCACTTCCGCCAAGGATTTCGTCATCGCCGCGCCCGCCCTTAAGGATGTCACGCCCGCCCAATCCTTCAATCACGTCGTCTTGACGTGTGCCGGTGTAACGGTCTTTGCCGCTCGTTCCCGACCAACCGTCTTCCGTCGAAAATTCGCCATTCACCATGGGATTTAGCGCTGCCAGATCGGCTTCGGTCCAGTTCTCCACAAAATCCTGCACCGTCGGACCGTTGCCATCGAAGTCTATGATAATCCTGTAGGAGTGCGGTACTATAACGGTGACTTCGTCGATATGAATGTCCGCCGTACTTTCGACCCAGGCGTCATTGCTCCCAATTTCAGAAAGTACAAGCGGCTCAGGCCAATCGCCAACGAGGTCAGCTGTGACTGATCCAGTTGTGTTACTGTAGTAAGTCAGGCGAAAAGTATTCTCTGGCAGGATGGTGGCGGGGGTTATCTCTGCCAATCCGGTTAACTGATTGGCATCCAAGTAATCAAAGTCAAAACGAGCACCGCCTCCAGCAAAGAACAGGAGGTCTACGTCATCAAAAGTGTATTCGATCAACCCGTTCAGGTCAGTAAGAGTAACTTCAACTGTCATCAGAAAAATTCCGGGATAAATGGTGAACAAAACTTGCGCAGCAAAGACTAATGCCGCGCTCTAAGTTGGCCGGTAGCTGACCACATTGCAAGTAGTTTGACGTGCTACCTACGGAAATGGACCCGTCTGGGCATGCTCTACGCCATTCAGCTCCCCTTGGAGCAGAGCCCATAAGGTGAAGGCTGAACCCAACCCTTTCGCATGCCACTGCCGCTGACCGGATTTTGCCGACGATCTAAGCATCCATTTCAAAGCCGTCTCTGCGTAAGCTTGGCCAAGTCGCTTTGGGTTTGATAAGTGCCATCGGGAATGACATTCGAAGGGCGTTCCAGATGTTTCAGACCACTTCCTCCTTCAAGGCCAACTTTCAGAACCTGCCGTCCATTGAGGCGGTAGAGAAAGTTTACATTATCGGGCATAAATGAATACGCTCAGGGTCATGTCGGAAAACAACGAGAAATCTAGGTCAGTGCCGCCAATCGGGTCTTCGTACAACGAAGACACCGAGAGAGATCGCCCTGACGGCGAAGCCTTGAGCCTGCCTTCCTTTGTGGCGGGCTCCGGCGCGCTTGACCGGCTTATCGACACCGCCCGCGACTATGCCCGTGCCGCGGCGTCGGAGAACACGCTAAGGACTGGGCGCATTTTGCGCGCTGGTGTCGTATGAAGGGTGCGGAACCGCTGCCTCCATCACCTGAGATGATCGGGCTTTACATTGCCGATCTGGCCAGCGGTTCGGCCCCCTCCCCTGCTCTATCGGTGTCGACAATTGAGCGTCGACTTTCCGGCCGCGCCTGGAACTATGCGCAGCGCGGCTTTGCCCTCGATCGCAAAAACCGCCACATCGCCACAGTGCTGGCCGAGATCAAACGCAAGCACGCGCGCCCGCCGGTGCAGAAAGAAGCGATCCTGGCCGAAGACATTCTCGCGATGGTGGCGACCCTACCCTTTGACCTGCGCGGGCTGCGGGATCGGGCAATCCTGTTGCTCGGTTATGCAGGGGGCCTCCGCCGCTCCAAAATTATCAGCCTAGACGTTCACAAGGACGATACGCCGGACTCTGGCGGTTGGATCGAAATATTGAAGGAAGGCGCCCTTCTCACCCTGAGCGCAAAGACCGGCTGGCGCGAGGTCGAAATTGGCCGCGGCTCGAAGCAGCAGACCTGCCCTGTGCATGCCTTGGAACAATGGTTGCACTTTGCCAAGATCGACTTTGGTCCGGTCTTTGTCGGCACCTCGCGCGATGGCAAGCGGGCATCTGAAACCAGGTTAAACGACAAGCATGTCGCGCGCCTGATCAAGCGCACGGTTCTGAACGCCGGCATCCGGTCGGACCTGCCTGATAAAGACCGCCTGGCGCTGTTCTCCGGCCACTCGTTGCGCGCCGGTCTCGCCAGCTCCGCCGAAGTCGACGAGCGCTACGTCCAGAAGCAGCTTGGCTACGCCTCGGCCGAGATGACCCGCCGCTATCAGCGACGGCGCGACCGGTTCCGGGTGAACCTGACCAAAGCCGCAGGGCTATAGGTCGACATTTCTGAGGGCTGCCAACGCTGCGACATGACGCGGAAGATCACTGCGGGAATGCAGGATATCCACGATGATGACCTCGTCAGGCTGATCTAGGAACACCATGAAATGTTCCCCTGACCTTATGAACCGCAGGTCTTCGACATCATCAACGAGAACTGCGCAACTCCGGCTATGGGCCTGGCCGTTCAGAATACTTTCACAGCAGTTGAGCAATTCCGCCTCGTAGAGCTCTGCTTGGCGCAGCCCAAAATTTTCGATCGTCCACCTAGCGATTTCGGTGAGGCTGGCTTCCGCACGACGGGTCAGCCGGAAGGATCGACTCATGAACGCGTGCGCGCAGACGCAAAGGCCCTCCGGATCGCATCTTTGCCGCTGCCCTCCGCAAGATCACCCGCCTTGGCCTGCGTCAGACCTTCTAGGAGACCCTTCCGGATCCCGGCCAGCTGTGCTTCTTCCTGCTCGAGCAGCCTCAGGCCAGCGCGCATGGCTTCACTCACATTCTGGTAGCGCCCGGACGCCACCAGTGCTTGAACCAGATGGTCTTGGGTTTCGGTGAGGACTACGTTGCGTGTCACCATGGTTCAGGTCTCCTTCATTGGCAATATATGCCAATGTTCAGCTTTGGTCAATGGAAGCTAATCGTGGGCGATGATCAGCCACCATGCGACCTTTCTCCTCTCGTCGCTATCAATCGGTCGTTTATTGGTGGTACATAAAATTGCAAACGGCCCAGTTTCATGCCGCTGATTGGCTATGCGCGCGTCTCCACCGAGGATCAGACCCCCCTGCCCCAGTCTGAGGCACTGCAGTCTGCGGGATGCGCCGAGATCTTTGAAGAGCACGCCTCGGGCGGCAATCGCGCGCGGCCCGTGCTTGCACGTGTGCTGGAGCGGATTTGCAAGGGCGATACGCTGGTCGTCGTGCGGATCGACCGGCTTGCGCGGTCTCTGTCGCACTTACTGGAGGTGATCGAGCGTCTGGAGGCCAAGGGAGCTTTCTTCCGCTCGCTGCAGGACCCCATCGACACCGCCTCCCCTCAAGGAAAATTCACATTGCAGGTTCTGGGCGCCGCGGCGGAGTTCGAGCGCGCGCTGATACGTGAGCGCACGAAGGCCGGGCTTGTCTCTGCACGCGCCAAGGGCCGCGTTGGTGGCAATCCTGGGCTTCGCACCAAAGACCCCGCCGCGCTGCGCAAGGTGCGGCTGGCACGACAGGACGGCTACATGGAGCGCCTGAACGAAACCGCGCAGGATTGGGTGCCCCATGTGCGCCGCCTACGGCCGGATATGGCCTGGGAAGACGTGCTGCGGATTATCAATGCCCCCCTGCCCCAAGACCGCCGTTGGACGCAAAGCCGCCTGCTCCGTGCCGTGAAGGCATATGTGCGGGATGGGTTCCTGCCCGCTGAAGTGCTTGGACGCGCTGGACGCCGCAAAACCGACGATCGCCTGCCTGCGATTGTTGCGGCCATCAAAGGTTCGGACCCGGATATCACGCTACAGGCGATCTGCGACCGGTTGGAAGCCATGCGTGAGCGGACTCCACGGGGACGCACAAGCTGGCAACCGTCATCCGTCAGGATGCTGTTGGAACGGGCGGAGCGACTTGGGTTGCTGGTCAGGCAAATGGATTGACGATGCGCAGCCGATCCTCGACCAGCAATCCGTCGTGCATGTCCTCAGTCCACAAAGTCGTGCACCCAGCGATCAGCGCGGCAGACACGATCATCGCGTCATAGACCGATAACTGGTACTTCTCTGCCAACGCGCGACCGACTTGATGGGTTTGAACCGTTAGGCCCTCGACAGGGCATACGGACGTAATACCCTCAAGAAACGCTCCGGTATCTTCCCAACTGAGCCCAGCTTTCCGTCGGCAATTGACCATCGCTTCGTTCAGGACCTGAACGCTGATCCGGGGTCCCTGCCCCAGAATTTCCTCCGCCCTCTCAGCCTTTGGACCATCGTCGAGCAGGTAGAGCACAACATTCGTGTCTGCGAATTCAGCGCTCATGCGCGGCGTCGCGGCTTAGACGCGCATCCTTGGGCAGTTTTCCGCGAAACCGCCTCAGCCCTTGTAGAACTTCATCGGCGCGAGTTTGGCGTCTCACAAGAATGGTTCCATCGTCCTTTACCAGGTCGACCTGATCGCCTTCCTTTAAGCCGAGTTCCCTCACAAGATCCGCGGGTAGCCGGACGGCAAGGGAGTTTCCCCATTTGGCAACTTGCATCTTGTCCTCTCAGGCATGGATAAACATCCAGTAATGTATATCCAGAACTGCCAAAAGGCAAGCTCTGGTGCGCTCAAAGCCATGCTGGAGCCCTCCGACAAGAGTTCTCCCCTGTCCCTTTTCGTGAGATGCGGTGCGTTACACCATGCAGCAGGAAGCCTAACAGCCTTGTGTTCGGTGACGACTCGCCCACTAGATGTGGAAAAACCTTGCGCGAATCCGACTCTTGCGCCAATAGTCACGGAAACGAGGCAAAAAACGTCAATTTCCGTGAACACGCCAAAGACGCGATGTCTCGGAAGCGAGAGGGCAGATGGATAATACCTTTGTGCATGAGGATCTCAACGCGGTGATCCGCCAGCATTCGGAATGGCTGGCGAACCAGTTGCATTCGCAACGTGAGAGCCTGTTTCCACCCGATGCCGAGAAGACCATGCGCAAATTCACCTCTGGTGAGGCTGCGGCGCTGCTCGGCGTAAACGATTCCTATCTTCGCAAACTCAACTTGGATGGCAAAGGGCCTTCTCCCGAGCTTACCGCCGGCAACCGTCGTCTTTACTCGGCGCAGGATATCCAGGCGCTGCGTGTACTCCTTGAAAAAACCGCTCGCAAGCCGGGCGATTACGTTCCCGGACGACGAGAAGGTGATCATCTTCAGGTCATCGGCGTGATGAATTTCAAGGGTGGGTCCGGAAAAACAACAACCTCTGCCCATCTCGCCCAACGGCTTGCCCTGCGCGGATATCGTGTGCTGGGCATTGATCTTGACCCACAAGCTTCCTTCACCGCGCTGCACGGCGTTCAGCCGGAATTGGACCTCGAAGATGGTGGCACTCTCTACGATGCGATCCGCTATGAGGACCCGGAGCCGATCCGGTCGGTCATCCGCAAGACCTATATCCCCAATTTGGACTTGATCCCCGGCAACCTCGAACTGATGGAATTCGAGCACGACACCCCGCGCGCGCTGGCACAGGGCAATGCCGGACTTTTCTTCTTCCGCGTGAAGGAGGCGCTGGCCCAGGTCGATGAGGACTACGACGTGGTCGTCATAGATTGCCCGCCGCAGCTTGGCTTTCTGACCATGTCCGCCCTGTCCGCGGCCACGGGCGTTCTGGTGACCATCCATCCAGAGATGCTCGATGTGATGTCCATGTCGCAATTCCTCCGCATGACAGCCGACCTCATGGACGTGATCGCCGAGAGCGGCGCTGACATGTCTCATGACTGGATGCGCTATGTTTTGACCCGCTACGAGCCGCAGGATGCGCCGCAGAACCGCATCGTGGCTTTCCTGCGAACAATGTACGGCGAAGCCGTGCTGAATTCGCCCATGTTGAAGTCTACAGCCATCTCAGATGCGGGCCTGACCAAGCAGACACTTTATGAAGTGGAACGCAGCGCGTTCACGCGTTCCACCTATGATCGCGCGATTGAGAGCCTGAATACGCTGAATGACGAGATCGCCGACCTGATCCAGAGAACCTGGGGGCGCACATGACCAGTGGCAAGAAGAAGCGCATGTCAATGCTGGACAGTCTCGCGGCAGCTGGGGCCCCCTCCCCTGCCCCTCAGACAGGTGCTGTGACACCGATGATGACCTCGAATCGCGCCCTTCGGTCCGCCCGCGACGCGGTCGATTCCCATCATGTTTGGGAACTGGACCCGGCGAGCATCGAAGACGGGCGTATGGCGGACCGACTTGACCCGGCCGATGTACTGGATTTGCGCGACGCGATTGAGGCGAACGGTCAGACTGTTCCGATCCTCGTGCGACGTGCGCCGGGTGAAGATGATCGCTACCTTTTGGTCTATGGGCGACGCAGGCTGGAGGCGATCCGTCAGTCCGATAAGGTTACCAAGGTTCGCGCGTTAGTCACCAACCTGGATGACGACAGCGCTCTGCGTGCTCAGATTTCGGAGAACATGGGGCGGCGCGATTTGTCTTTTATTGAAAAGGCCCTGTTCGCAAAGGACCTTGTGTCGTCCGGCTTCGGAAATCAATCTCAAGTTGCAGAAATTCTTACCGTCACGAAGTCGTCCATATCTATGGCGATCGCGATCGCGGACATGGTCGGGCCGGATCTGGTACGCGCCATTGGCGCCGCCCATGGCATTGGCCGACCCCGATGGGAATCCCTTGGTCGGGCCATCGACGAGAATGGTCTGGACCGCGAGGACCTTATCGGGATCGCGAAAGAGGCACGTGAAAATGCCGAGACCTCCATGGTGGTGGATGACGTTGCCTCTACCAATGACCCGTCCATCCAAGCGTTCCTGGCCGTAGAAAAGGCTGTGACCAAGGCGATTAAACCGGCCAAGTCGCCCTCCCCTGCCCCACCTTCCAGCGTCCCGCTGAAGATCGGCGGCAAACGCGGCGGCACGGTCAAACGCACTGCCAAGGGCCTATCGATCGAGTTGGCGGGTGGAGACTTCGCCGATTGGGTCGAGACGCAAGTACATGACATGATTGAAGACCTTCACGAACGCTGGAAGCAGCGGTCGGAAGACTGAGGAAGAGCAGAAATCAAAGAAGGAGGCACGAAAAGGCAAAAGAAAAGGTCCCGCAAAGCGACCACTCCACGAGACCCTAACTTGTTTCTAGCACCTTCAAGGTAGTGTCCGGAGCTATTTTCCGCAAGTCCAAAGTGATTCGCGGACCGGGATATTTTTGTCTTCGTGAATGACAAAATGGAATACACGCCCGTAACGCCGTTCCGGCGAACGATAGATGCTGCCATCCTGAAACATCAGGCAGCGACCCAGGAAGACCTGCCCCCAGCCGGCGCCAACAAGTGGGAGGTCCTGAGGGAGCTCGCTGCCGCTCGAGTCGCGTTCGGCTTGTCCGATCGGGATTTGACGGTGCTTCAGGCGCTGGTCAGCTTTCACCAAGCGACAATTCTCGGAGGCAATGACAGCGAATTGATTGTACATCCGTCCAACAAGGCGATTTGCGAGCGCCTGAACGGCATGCCCTGCTCGACGATGCGGCGCCACCTCTCCAACCTTGTGCAGACTGGCTTTGTTATCCGGCGCGATAGCCCCAATGGGAAGCGCTATGCCCGCCGCTACGGCGACGAAAAGGTTGCGTTTGGGTTCGACCTCTCTCCGCTCGTTCGACGCTTCCAGGAGGTTTGTGAGGCCGCTGAGACCGTCCGGGCCGCAGAAGAGCGGTACAAGCGCCTACGTGCCACTGTGAGCCTCATGCGGCGTGACCTCGCAGGGCTGGCCGAGTACGGGCGCTCACTTCGTCCGGATCAAGGCGTCTGGGACCAATTCTCTGATCTTGCGGCCCTAACGGCCCGAGATCTTCGCAGAAAACTCGAAATGGAAGACCTTAGGCGCATCGAAGACGCTTTGGGGTCAGCTTTAGATCACGCCCGAAGCCTTCTGGATGGCTGTGAAACAGAAAATATGAGCACCAATGATGCTGTTTCTGAGCAGCACTATCAGAATTCAAATAAAGACTCTTATGATCTTGAACCTCGCTTAGAAAAAGCGCGGGGCGGAGGCGCTGTGCGCGAAACTCCAGAAGTTGCCAATAGTCCTCTGTGTTCTGAAGATGAGGGCAACTCAACGGCAACTATTGACGATCAACTGATGCCGAACATACCGCTTGGTCTCGTCCTCGCCTCCTGTCAGGAATTCAAAGCGTATTCCGAGCAGCCCGTGCGCCACTGGCACGATCTGGTCCGGGTGGCTGATGTGGTCAGGCCCATGATGGGTATTTCCCCGTCCGCGTGGGACGAGGCCAAACGCTATATGGGTCCCGAAGAAGCGTCTGTTGTGATCGTAGCAATGCTTGAACGGTTTGCGGATATCCGATCACCTGGAGGCTACTTGAGAACCCTATCTTCAAAGGCAGCAATTGGGGAGTTCTCCTGCGGTCCGATGATCATGGCCTTGATGCGGCGGGATGCTGCATGATGAGTTCACAGCTGTGAACTCGGCTGACAAGTAGGATAGCTCGGGATAGTTCACAGTTGTGAACTTCTTTCCAACACGGTCAGAGGCTGCGCTCGCGGACTTGGCCAGAAACAGGGTCCTTCGGTTGCCAGTCACGCCGGCAGGTCACCATCGCCAAACAGGTTAGGGAAAAGACGTTCCCGGTAGTCCAACGGAAACGCCAACCGCACCGGAGTCTTCGGAGATGCGGAGGTCAGGTATCCGGCGGCAGTCAGTTTACTCAGTGTGTTGCGAGCAGTACGCTCGGATGTCTTGAGCACAATCTGCGCGTCGCCTCGTTCCAGTGCGCCATGCCGAAGTACCGCCGAGATCAGTTCCGGCGCACGCTTGTCATCGATGGTATCTGCAACAAGACGACGATACCGTTGGTCCAGTCCGCCGAGATCGAACAATCTTGCTGAGAAGATGATCTGATCGAGCGTCACCTTTAGGAACCATTCACTGAACGTCCTCAGTGCCGCTTCTGACAGGTTCCCCCGTCCGTCGCGGTCTCCGCGACGTGGACTGTCGGCCAGATCCATCATCCGTTTGTACTCGCCCCGATCGGTTAGCCCGCGGGCCAGCCCACGTGATACGGACCAGAGCCCTTGGCCACCAATCCCCGCTGTGAGGGCCATGGCATGAGACATCAGTCTGCTGACACGGCCGTTACCATCTGGGAAAGGGTGGATGTAGTTGAGCCGGTGATGCGCAGAGGCGATCGCGATGATCCGTCCGCTCGAAGACCGCGCCGCAATCTGAAATCGTTTGTCGAAATGGTCCATGAATGCCGCGACGCGCGACGATGAAGGAGGTAGGTGGCGCCCGACCGCAACTTCCCGATCATCATCCTGGCGCATGCGTCCCGGAACGATGGGCTCTTGTGTGCCGTCGGGATGTTCGATGACCCGAAACTCATCCGGCATCTCGTCGTAGAAGCTCTTATGGACCCAAGTCAGGAATTCGACGGATGTGGGGCGGGGCAGGGTGCCCTTGCGATGCATCTCGTCGATGGCCCGTTGAACGATGACGTGCGCCCGGGCCTCAAGGGCGAGGGGACGGGTTTCTTCCTCAAGCTCGGCACCAGCCAGCGCCCTTTCGATGTCGCGGGGGCGCGTGTTGTGTCCTTCGATCAGGTTGGAGTAGTAGCAGTTCATCACACGGACGAGATCGGCAAGTTCGGCTGCGCTGTCAGGATGCAACCCTTGTCCCAGCCCGGTGGCTTGCCTCTGGATGTCGACCGAAAGGTCTGCCAGTTCTGTAGGAATATGCTCCTCAAAGAAGCAGGGTTCGATCCTGGCGGGTGTCTCCAGCATTTTGCCGATCTTCTATGTTTGCAAAGTAATTGAAAAATAAACACATTTCGTACTTTCAAGCAAGGTTTTGCCGATATGCGTTGCCGATCCTGGCTGCCGATCTAGAATTGCTGCATGAAATCAATGGCTTCGGCAGAAGGGCCGGGCTTTTCGGTTTTGTTGTGTGCCCAAAAGGGCCGGAAAAAGAGAAAGTGTTCTTCGGGTTTTGTGACTGACGGATGAGGGCCTTTGGGGTCCCTCAGATGGGTCCGGGCCGGATTCCGGTCTGTCTTTCCTGATGAAGGGCATTCCGATGCAAACAGGTGTCTTGCGCGTGTTACGCGCGACCGCTGCCTCGTGGTGGCGGCACAAGGAACTACGCCGAACTGGCCAGACGGGCCAGGCACTGCAGCTCGAGCGCGAGACCGTCCTGCGTGATCTCGGCTATCTCAGGCAGGCGGCGACGCTGCCGAATGCCCATGTGATCTGCGGAGAGGGCGGCACGTTCATCCATCTCGGTTGGACCACCGTCTCGACCCTCGCGCCGATCGAGCGCTTTCCCTTGGCCGCCCTCGCGGTCGCACGAGGAACCCCGTTCATCGATATCCGACCCATCAGTGACTTCATCGCCTTCGCGAACTTGCCGCGGGTGACGCGGGACGGATCGGTCGACCCTGAACCTTGGGGGCCTGGCAAGTCCGTCTCGCTGATCACCTACATCGACATGGTCGAACAGCTTGGCGTGAGCATCACCAATGATCCGCGGCCCCGTCAGTCAGCCTGATCACCATTCCCTCTCACCAAAACTCGAAAGGAGGCCAGCCATGGCCCGATCCCGCACGCCCAAATTCGATGCCTCCGAGGTCATCACAAACGAAATCATCCGCATCATCGAGCGCGGCGTCCTGCCGTGGCGCAAGCCATGGACCGCAGGGGGCAGCTCTCGTCCCCTGCGCGTGGGCGGTGAACCCTACCAGGGGGTGAACAACTTCCTGCTGACGATGCGGACCGTGATGGCGGGCCATAGCTCACCTTTCTGGATGACGCTGCCGCAAGCCAATGCGTTGGACGCAAAGGTCCGCAAGGGCGAAAAGTCCTCTGTCGTCGTTTACTACGGTCAAAGCCGGAGGGATGCCGGCGATGAGGATGACCGCAGCGACGGGGATGATCGCTCCGAGGAAGCCCGCATCTTCCGCTTCCAGAAATCATATCGCGTGTTCAATGCCTGCCAGATCGATGGCCTGCCCGAAAGTTTCTACCCTGACCCGGAGCCCGTACCCGAGCATCCGCCGTCCGAGCCGATCCCGCACATGCAGGCGTTTTTCGATGCCATCGACATCAAGACCGTCTTCACGGGCACGGAGGCGTACTATTTGCCGCCCGTGGACAAGGTCTACATGCCGTCCATCACGCGGTTCCAGGACCCGCGCAATTTCTACGGGGTCTGGGCGCATGAGCTGGCCCATGCCACGAAAGCCCCCCATCGACTGAACCGCGATTTCGGGTTCTCGAAGTTTGGCAACACGTCCTATGCGCGCGAGGAGATCGTCGCGGAATTGACCTCGGTGTTCCTGGGTCAGACGCTCGGCTTCACGGCGCATACGCTCGAGATGAATGCCGCCTACCTCCACAACTGGTTGCGCGTTCTTCGGTCGGACAAGGGCGCGATCTTCAAGCACGCCGCTGACGCGCAGCGCGCTTGCGACTACCTGATCGCCAGATCGGAGGTGGGGAGGGTAGAGGAGGACGCCGAGGCCGCCTGACCACAGGGAGAACGGAGACGCCCATGTCACGCAAGGAACCCAAGACGCTGCGGGTGGCCTGCTTTGAAGGTGGCCGCCGCAAGATCATCACCTTCAAGCGCGGTGCCTATTGGTGGAGCCAGTCCGAGGGCGCCTATCCACTCTCGGCAGCGCTCGAGAGCATCAAGGAACAGGGCGGCTGGATCGAAACCATCCCCAACCCGAATTACAGACCCAAGGGGCTGTTCGGGTAGGGCGCCTTCGGCCTCGATTCATCCGCCGTGCGGAAAAGGAAAAGTGGGCTTTGGATTCGGTGTTTCAATTTCACAGAGGAATGCCCCATGACCATCACCGCACAAACCCAGACAGACAGCCCTGATCCGAGTGTGATCGCGGCGCAGAACGACGCGTTTCGCAAGCTCGCATGCCTCGGGGTGCCGCCGGTGCAGCCCATACAGGGCCGGATGCATGTCACCCGCTCGCTTATGGAGGCTGGCGACGGCTTCATGGCCGAGGCGGTGAAGGCAACTGGTGAGTTTGCCATGTTCGAGCCTGAGAATGACCCTGAAGGCTGGCACGATTTCGGGGCGGTCGAGATCCGGGGCGAGACCGTGTTCTGGAAGATCGATCTCTATGAAGCAGACTCGGACTTCCGCTATGGGGCTGAGACCCCGGACAATCCTGCCACCACCATGCGCGTGCTGACCATCATGCTGGCGCGCGACTGGTAGGGCAGGGGACTCCTCCCCCCTGACATCTGAGACGATGAAGGCCCGCTGACTCCTCAAAGGGAAAGTGGGCCTTTTGTTGTTGTGATCCCTGAAGCCGGGGATTGGTCACGCGCGTGAGCGCGCGGGCCACACCTCACCCTCTTGGAAGGATATCCCATGACCACAAGCTTTGCTCCCCTTACCGTCGCTATCGGCGATCTCGTCCCGCATCCCGCCAATGTGCGCAGCAACGCGCCGGAAACCTATGATCCCGAGAACATCGCCCACCTGAAAGCCAGCATCGCCGTGCTGGATCTCCTGCAGCCGCTGCTGGTTCAGAAGCTCGACGGCAAGTATGCCGTGCTCGCCGGCGGTCGCCGCCATGCCGCGCTGAAGGAGCTGGTCTCGGACAAGGCCGCCAAGGGGTTCACCGCGAAGACCAAGATCGACTGCCGCCTTGTGCCGGAGGATTGCGACGTGACCACAGCGCTGTCACTCGCTGAGAACATCACGCAAGCCCCGATGAACGCGATTGACGAGTTCGAGGCCTTCGCACGGATGATGGAAGTCGACGGCCAGACACCCGAGACGATCGCAAAGACATTCGGCACCACGATCGCTGCCGTGAAAGGCCGGTTGCGCTATGGCCTGATCCACCCCGATGTCCGCGCGGCGGCCCGGGCCAAGACGATCACGCTCGATACGATGAAGGCCTTTGCCGAGCATCCCAGCCAGGAGGTGCAGAAGGAGGTCTACGAGGCACTCACCAAGGAAGACAGCTACCTGCAGGCCTATACCGTCCGTCAGGCGCTCAGATCCCGCGGTGTGCAGGTCAGCGACGATATCGGGGCTTTCGTGCGCGCGGACTACGAGGCACGCGGCGGCGCTGTCGCGGCTGACCTTCTGGAAGAGCATTCCGTGCTCGAGGATGCGGCGCTGGTCGAGACCATCCTGCTCGAGAAGCTCGGGGTCGCCGCCGAGGAGGCTCGCGCAAAACTGGGCTTTGCCTGGGCGGATGCGATGGTCCGCTACGATTACGCGACCATGGCCGACTATGGCCGGGTCTATCCCGGCCCGATCGAGCCGGATGAGGCTGCCCAGAAGCGCATCGATGAGATCACCGCAGAGCTCGAGAAATTGCAGCTCGAGATGGAGGATGAGGGGCTCGAGGACGGTGCCTACAATGCCCTTTACGAGCGCGTCGACACTCTGGAGGAGGAAGCGCGCGATCTGCAGGAGGCCTACAGCGCCGAGGACCTCGCACGGTCTGGGGTGATCGCCTCGTGGCAGGGTGGGCAGGTGACCCTCCATGTTGGCCTCGTCCGCCCGGAAGACACCGTGAACGAGGAGGGCGCGCGCGGCTCCTCGGCTAACCCGACTGGGGAGGAGGCCCCGGACGCCGGTGAAATCACCTACCCGGCCTCGCTGGCCGAGGATCTCAAGACCGAGCGGGCCATGGCCCTTGGCGCCGCGATGGCGCAACATCCGGAGGTCACGCTCGATCTGACGCTCTTCAAGCTGGTCAGTGACGTTCTGGCCAGCGGCATGAGCGTCACGCAGGCGATCAAGGTTGATGCCCGCAAGGAATACCGCAGCCATGCCAAGATGGACGAGATCGACGAGACCTCGCTCGACCAGGTGGCGGCGGCGCATGATGTGCTTGATCTGTCCTGGCTCGATGACACCCGCGCACCCGCCGAACAGTTCGCGGCGTTTCGCGCGCTGGAGGCAGGGGAGAAGGCCAAGCTCGTCGCCTATGCCACGGCCAGCACCACGCAGTCCTGCTTCGCGCGGGACCGACAGCGCGACAGCCTGATGCATGATTTCGAGATTGAGATCATGCCCGACATTCGCGCGCATTGGACGCCGAACGCGGCGCTCTTCAACCGCTTCAAAAAGGCTTGGCTCCTCAAAATCCTCGGCGAGGAACTGGGTCTCACCCAGGAGGCCGTGACGCTGGCCTCGTCGAGCAAGAAGGAGATCGTCGCCTTCTGCGACAAGCTCTTCGCCGAACCCTTCGCCACGCTCACGGACGCGCAGCGCGCTGCCGTGGCCGTTTGGTGCCCGCCGATGATGCAGACCGCCGGTATTGCCTTTGATGAGGCGGAGCCAACTGCGGAAACCCCGGAGCCTGACGGCGACATCGCGCAAGCGGCCTGAGTCCTCACGCGACCCGCGCGTGGACCATGCCGCCCGCGCGGGTCGACCCTTCCAAACCGAACAGAAAGACATCCTCATGGCTATTCTCAAGTTCTCTGCGTCCGCTGTTGCGGCACAGATCGCCCATGCGCGCGCCTGCAAAACCTTCCTGCCCAACTGGAACGGGCCCGTGGACAGGCCCGCCCTGATCCTGATCGTCGGCAATGGTGTGCATCTGCGCTCAAACGGCATCGATGGCACGACCACTCGCATCGTCACCACCGAACAGGCCGATCCCTCTTTCGCCTTCGCCGACGGCATGAACCCGTTTCGGGACACCGACTGGATGGCGCAGCGCCGCATGGCGTTTCGCGATCTGACCGGCCAGTTCTATACCGACATCCTCGACGACGTGCAGGTGCTCATCGACCGTGGGCAGGGGGCGATCCGGCTCGCCACCGATGGCCACAGCATCCGCGGCCTCAAACGCCGGGCTTCGGACTATCTGATCGGCGGGACCTACGAGGTGCCCTCGGGCCTCGGCGGCACCTTCCGCGTCGTCCTCAACGATGCCTGCGACACCTTCGCGATCGTCCAGAACGCTGGGAACTGTGAGGATTTCGACGCCATGCAGCCCTACCGCGTGCCGCTCGATGCGCTGATGGAAATCGATGACCGGAGGGCGGCGTAACGCGCCCTTTCTCAAACACGCATCGCCAATATCCCGCCAAGCCTGCGGCCCTCTCGGGACATTGGCGCCAACAATTCCCCCAATGAGAGAAAGGACTCTGAAATGGGTTGGCTCTTCTACACCGCCGGCCGCGTCCAGACCTACGCGGATGAGAAAGCGGAAATCGCCCGGCTCTGCAACTTCAAGGGCGACACGCGCAAAACCGAACTGGTCAAGGCCTGCAAGGTCGGCTCTACCTGGTATGCGGCGGCAAGGGTCACCAATCTCGACGGCACCGCTGTCGAAGACGCAACCTATGTGACCGATGCGGATGGCTCCATCACTTTCGGGGCTGTCTTCCTCACCCGATACGATGACGGGTGCTGGGGCTACAAGGACATGGAGGAAAGTGCTGGCCCGAACGAGTCTCGTGCTCCCCTTGGGCTGATCGAGCTTCTCTCCGACCTGAAAGACCCGGACAGCTACGCCCAGGACTGGCGACAGCGCTGCTGGAATTGGGCTTCGATCCCGGACTACGAGGAAGGCGACAAGATCAAACTCGCAGCACCTGTGACGCTCACCGATGGCAGCACCTGCCAGATCGTCACTGCGACGCACTACAGGCGGGGCCGACAAAAACGCCGCTGTTACCGCATCGAGGAAACCGGTGGGCTCGTACGCCTGTCGAAGGCCTCGCTTGCGGGCTCGGAACTGCTCAGCTCCGCGAAAGTCGCGGCTAGTCCTGTGCTGGCGGAGTTCCTGGCGGGGCGAAATTAGGTGCTGCGCCGGACAGCTCATCGACCTGCCCGGTGACAGCAGATCCTGCGGCTTTTCTTGACAAGGCAATGCAAATGCATTACCTATCGCGGGCAGCAAAGACCCATTTCTTCAGGAGACTGCCGTGACAGCCCTCGCACAAGATGTCTCGAAGCTCACGGATCGGTATCAGACGACCGTGCCGGCAGGTGTGCGCAAACAGCTCAAGCTGGGCAAGGGCGACCAGATTCGCTACTGCATCGAGCCGAGTGGCAGGGTCTATATCGAGCCCGTGCGCAGCGACGAGGAAGATCCCGTGATCGGCGCATTTCTTGATTTTGTCGAGGCCGATATCAAGGCGCATCCGGACCGCATTCGGGCGTTCGATGGGGCTTTGCATGACCGTCTTGCAGCCCTGGTCGGAGACGTTGACGTCGATCTAGATGCGCCGCTATCGCTCGAGGATGAATGAGCGGCGATAGCGTGCTTGCCCAAGCGCCCCTTGTCGTAAACGGATGGTCGATTTATGCGCATCCGCTCTTTCTGGACCAGCTCGAAGGGCTGACCCTGGAGGTCGAGGCGCGTAAGGCTCGCGATCCCAAGACCTGGCGCAAGAAAAACCCGACGAAACGGCTGGCCGCGATCTTCAAGCTGGTCACCGAGGCCATACCGGCAGATCCAGGTGCCGCCGCCTTCCGGCAAGGCGGCACACTCGGCGATCACCGCAAGCACTGGTTCCGGGAGAAATTCTTCCAGCAGTATCGGCTGTTCTATCGGTTCAACAGCGATGCGAAGGTCATCGTGGTGGCCTGGGTGAACGACGACAAGACCCTGCGCGCCTACGGCAGCAAGACGGATGCCTATGCGACGTTCAAAGGGATGTTGGAAGATGGCAATCCACCTGACAATTTCGACGCGCTCTTGAAAGAAGTTGCGGCCGCGGACAAGCGGTTCGAAACTTCCCTTGAAGGGGCGCCCGATCGGTAAGTGGGCCAGCTTGCCGCGACCCTTTGGCATTATCGTTTACGACGCTCCGCTGGAAGATGTAGCATCGGCTGATAATACGGTCGGAGAAAGCACAATGATTGAGGCGGAAAAGGATAGGCAGCACCTCGGGTTCGAGGAGCAATGCGCGCCTGACCTGACGGGGCACCGTTTCCCAATTGCTGTGCATGTTGCAGACATGCCCGATGACCTCGGCAAGCTGCTGGATATCGGGCTCGAGGAGCATTTCCGTGGCGGCTGATGTCACTTCGTATGACGCGTGGTTTTGCGCGAAGGTGCAGGCCGCGTTGGAGGAGGAATGCACGGGAACATCTCAAGTTCAGGTGATGCAGACCGCACAGGCATTGATTAATGCGAAACGGGAGGTCGAACCCAAGTCCTGACCAAGCCTTGGAGGTCGGCGCGGTCTGACCCCCGTCACCCTAAAAAGCGAAAGCGGGCTTTTTGTCCTTTGGAACTCAGACCCTGATCCAAAGGAAAATTCCCATGTCCAAACCCAGAACGGCCAACCCGGCTCTCGCAATCTCCGAAGCCGATCTCGCCTCTGCGCTAGCGCTTATCGGCACAGAGATCCACCACCAACCCCTGCGCAGCTCAGCGCTCGCGCGCGTCATGCGCGAGACGTTTCTTGGCAGCGATGCCGGCGGTGCCTGGGACTGGCGCATGGCCTACGACCTGATGCAGGCCGCGGCCGTCCAGGTGCTGCTGCGTGAGGCCTCGGACGGTAGCTCTGAGCTTTGGGCGGGGCTGAAAGGAAAGCAGGCTTTCTGATTTGTGATCCCTCAAGGGGTCGAGAAAGCAATCCCGGATGCGCTGGCAAGGACGTCAGACACCGGCCAATCCAAAAGGAACCATCCCATGTTCGCAGGAACCCTTACCCGCAATGTCGAGACCGCAGCCGCTCAGTACTCTGGCATGATCCATTCGACGCGCTTCGATGTCGCCATCCAGCTCGAGGCACGGGCCAAGATGTCCGAACGCAGCCCGGATTACGACGTGACGGCGATCAACAAGTCGGGCCGCAAGGTCCGCATCGGCACGGCTTGGAACGAGACTGGCAATACCAGCGGCAATCCCTACATCTCGATGCAGATCGATGTCGGCCTGGGCCCGTTCCGGGTCAATGCGGTGCAAACGAAAGAGGCGCGCGCGGCCCAGAGCGGCGAATTCGAGATCATCCCACTGGTCTCGAACGGCCTGATGAAATCCGGCTCGATCTCGGGCGAGCTCACCGCGATGGACGCTGACAACGCCTTTGCCGGCTACATCGCCAACATGATGTTCGATCTGCAGTTCATGCTGATCGAGAACGACTACAAGTCAGAAGAGACCCACCCCGATTACCGGATAGAGGTCAGCTCGCCCCGTGGCAAGCCGATCCGTGTTGGCTCGGCCTGGATGGCGAAGAGCAGACGCACCGGCAATGACTACCTTTCGCTGCTGATCAACACGCCCGATGGCGACCTGCGCGTCAACGCCGTGCAGAACGAAGAACAGCGCGGCGGGCAGACTTTCTCGATCATCCCGTTCATCGACAGCGGTGAGCAGCCACAGGACGCAGGCGCGGGGCTCTCGCTGGTCGCGTGATTAGCGTTTGAGACTGAACAAGCTGAACCGATAGGGGAGTCGTGGTGACATGGTTCCCCTTTTTCTGTGCTGGTGGTTTGAATGAACCCGGCGCACATTGCAGACGTTCGTGTCGCCCGCAGCGAATGCAACCGAAGAGCCCAAATTGACCAATGGTCAAGTTTCGGCCAGCGCCTGCTTCCCGCACCTTAGGCGTGTTCGGGCAGATAAGTTGCAGGTAGATTTGAGTAGCTCTTCTTAGGGGGTGCAGCTGAATAATTCCTGGAGACTCTGGCCGCGTTGATGATGTAGAAGATCTCAGAGTTAGGCACAAAAGTCTTGCCTTTTTATGTTGGTCTGACGTGTAAATCTACGGCTACACGGCCGGCTTACTCAAACGACCAGAACCCGTTTGCGGGTCCCGGATCATTCCAAAAGGCTCGACTGGCTATGCGATTAGCAAGAAACGTACGGAGGCAACGTCCATGGGGCCAATACGCACTTGGTTTCTGAACAAGACGACGGCCTGGATCATGAAGCCCAACAAGACCAACAAGACCAACTTACCGTGCGAAGCAGAGATGAACTAAAAATCGGTAGCTGCGAGCATCAATGCGCGCAAAAAGCTGTCTGTTGCCTTGTTGTGTGTGGCGGATTTGCGCGTGAACAGAACAGTATCCAAGACCGCTTGGCCTGTGGTTAGCGGGCGTGTCACCATTGAGCCGTCCGTAACCTCCATGCTGACCGCATATTCCGGCAAAATTGTCATTCCTTTAGTCTCTAGAACATATCGTTTGGCGATCTCGATATGGTTGACGTCAAAAGCCACCACGGAGGTCAGGCCTGCGTTCGCTATCAGCCGATCAAAGGCGGTCCGTGTTGCGTAACTGCGGTCCAGCATGATCAGAGGCTCACGCGCGAGCAATTCAAGACTGATGGCAGGATGGCCCGCAAGCGGATGGTCAGGGTGCATTGCCGCCAGCAAAGGCGTATCATAGCGCTTGCGGATCTCGATACCCGGCCATTCGTCCGTGTAAACGACCACGCCGAAATCTAGGCGGTCCACCATGACAAGGTCGTAGGCTGCTTGGGACCCGAGAATTTGTCCTTCAAAGGTAACGCCGGGATGTTGGGCACGGAACGCGGCCATGGCGGGGATCAGCCAAGACGTCAGTACGCCTTCAATGGCTGCAAAACGGATGGTTCCCGTCACAAGTCCGTGAAGCGCATTCATCTCTGCCTGTGCCAACTCCACCTCGCGTGCTGTGTGCCGCAAGTGTCTGACAAGGATTTGGCCTTCATGGGTCAGCACCATGCCTGAGGCAAAGCGCTCAAAGAGTGGATACCCGAATTGGTGTTCCACAAGCTGGATTTGTCTAGATATTGCGGAAGCGGCGACGTTGAGCCGTTGTGAACTGGATCGGATTGACCCGGTTTCGGCAACAGAAAGCACGTAGCGATGCGCAGTTGAGAGCATTCAAAATCCTAAGCGTTCTAATTTGAGCAACGGGGAGGTTGCTAAATCGAAATATGCACGAACGCTGTCATTAGGTAAACAGGGGCATCTCGTCTGAAAGGACTTATCTATGCTGTTGCTTCGCCGCCTGATTTGGGCGCTCCTATTGGTGTGCCTGGGTGTTACCGCCCTGCCGTATCTGGGGTTCTTCGCCGCTCCTGATTTTATCGGCCCCTTTCCACAAGCTTTGGCCCTCGTACTGGGCGCCAATGTGGTTCTGACACTTTGCGTCATTGCCCTGTATCCGCTGTGCTTCCGCCCGCTGCAGGCCAAGCTCGACGCCAACCCGATTGAGGAGGCTTAAGACCATGAGCGCACTTCCCACTCTTATCATTCTTGCCGGTTTTGTCGGTATCCTTCTCTCCATTGCCTACTTGGCCGGCCGTAAGACCCAAGGTGCGCAAAGTGCGGAGGACTTTGTCGTCGGTGGCCGTCAGATCGGCACCGTCGTGCTGCTTTTGTCCATGGGGGCGACGTACTTCTCCACTTGGACGCTGCTTGGATCCTTCGGCGCGTACTTCCGCGAAGGGATTTGGTTTGCGGGCTTTGCCGTCTGGACCATCTTCCATGGCGTGTTCGTATGGATGTTCGGCACGCGCATCTGGCTGGCAGGCAAGCGTTTTGGCTTCCTCACACCGGGGCAAATGTCTGAGCACTACTATGGCTCCAAACGTCTGCGGTTGCTGGTGGCGGTCGTAGGCATCACGGCCCTTGTGCCCGTTATGCTCATTCAGGTCAGCGGCGGCGCACGTGCGCTGGAAACCTTGACCGATGGCGCTGTGCCTTACGCATTGGGTGTTACAATCGCGTCGCTGATGGTGGGTGTGATCGTGCTTTGGGCTGGCTTCAAAGGCACCGCCTGGACTGACCTTTTTCTCGGGGTCTTCTTTGCAGGCATCATGATCTTCACCGCACTCTATGTTCTTGATCTGGTCGGCGGTCTCGCTCTCTTTGCCCGCGTCGCAGAAATCCAGCCCGAGCTTGTGACGAACTCCGGCAAGCCTGAACGCATGCTTGAACTGTTTCTGGGTCTTGGCTTCGGCGCATGGGCGCTCCCGCACATGTGGCAAAAGTTCTACTCGGCCAAATCTGCCGAAACGCTGGGCAAAGTTGCTGTTGCGACGCCGTTCTGGAACTCGTGGATGATGGCGATCATCCCGCTGATCATCGGCCTTGCCGCGATCCTGCCCGGCGTGGCCCCCGGTGTTACCCGTGAAACCTCTGACACCATCCTGCCGCAGATCTTTGCCGCACACGCCCCCGTTCTGGCCGCCTTCGTGGTTGCTGGTATCCTCGCGGCGGCGATCTCTACCATCAACAGCCAGTTGCTCTCGTCTGCGTCTCTCGTGGCAACGGACATCTGGGGCACTGTGCGGGGCCGTGAGGTCAGCGACAGTGAAAACACGCGTATCACCCGGTACGTGGTGGCAGGTCTGACCGTGTTGGTCTTTGCCCTCGCACTCACGCCCGGCGGTGCTGGTCATTTGGTGCCCGTGGCGGCCCTTGGCTTTGGCCTTGGTCTGCAACTGGTGCCGCAGGCTCTGGGCATGCTCTACTTCAAACGCATCACGGAATCTGGTGCCTTTGCTGGGCTGATCGCAGGCGTGGTCACACTGCTGGTGATCAAGTTCGGTGGCCTGTCCATTGGCTTTGGTGCTGGCACGACTGGCTTGGCGGTCAATGTCCTTGTGACCGCTTTGGTCAGCATGGTCACACGCCCGGTCTCCGACGCCTCCATCGCCAACTATCATGGGATGTTCGCCCGCTACATGGACGCAACGCCCGCTTCTCAGGACGCTTCAATCGACGAAGTGCCCGCAACCGCAAAGGCCGTGTAATGAAACCGACCGTAAATGCCGCCGTCGTTCAGGACAGCTCTGTCCCCTTCGACGCCCCCGCCACCGCAGACAAAGCGTGCCGCCTCATTCGTGAGGCGGGCGCAAACGGCGCCGAGATCGTGGTCTTCCCGGAAGCCTTCCTTGGCACCTATCCCAAAGGTCTCAACTTCGATGTCTCCGTGGGCAACCGCCAGCCCCTCGGGCGCGAGGAGTTCCGCCGCTACTATGATGGCGCCGTGACCCTCGATGGCCCCGAACTGGCCGCGATCACCGAGGCTGCCCGCGAAACAGGGACATTCGTGGTCATGGGGATCATCGAGCAAGGGGGCGGGACGCTCTATTGCACGGTCGTCTACATCGACCCGCGCGCCGGGCTGGTCGGTACGCATCGCAAGCTCCAGCCCACTGGCGCAGAGCGCTTGATCTGGGGCTTTGGCGACGGTTCCACGCTTGCGCCTGTTGAAAGCGAGTTGGGCACCATCGGGTCGGTGATCTGTTGGGAGAACTACATGCCAGCCCTACGCATGGCGATGTATGCCCAAGGTGTGGAGATTTACTGCGCGCCCACCGCCGATGACCGCGACACCTTCTTGGCCACGATGCGTCATGTTGCGATGGAAGGGCGGTGCTATGTGCTCAGTTCCTGCCAATACATTACCCTTGGAGAGTACGGGCCGGACTACCGCAGTCAGTTGGGCGAAAAGCCGGAGGACGTTTTGATGCGCGGCGGTTCCATGATCATTGGACCGCTCGGCGAGGTGATCGCGGGACCTGTGTTCAACGAGGCAACCATCCTCTATGCCGAACTCGACCAGATGACTCTGACACGCAGCAAGCTCGATTTCGATCCCGTCGGCCACTATGCACGCCCCGACATCTTCTCGCTGCATGTCGATGATCAAGCCAAGCGCCCGGTTACGTTTGGGGGTGGCAAAGCCGTCGCGGCTCAAGTCACGCCAGCGGCCGTCACACCGCTTGTCGCCGACTGACCTCCTGCCTGTCTTTCGCATGGGAAGGCCGCCACAAATGCGTGTGCGGCCTTCTCGCGTTTGGCCCCGTGTGGCGCATAAGACCGATGGCACGCAGGGCTCTGGATAGGCACCGAGAGGGCCCACAAGAAACAGGCGTGACCCTCTGTTCGATGGGCTATGACATAATCAAGTCTGCACCGCAGACGTTGAGCCAATTTAAAACAAATTTGGGCATGCCAGTGCGCCCTATCGCACATCAGGCGACATAGAAAACTTCATTTTCTGAAAGGTGGCAGACTGCCCTCAAACTGATCGTTTTAAACCAAGTGCCCAAAGGCGGCTTCTGGAAGATGTGAAGCGAATGGCACCTTGGTCCGCATCTGGTCCGTTCAGCTCGAGCGCAGCGAAGGTACGGTCTACAACTTCTCCGCCACTCCATGGCTCTAAGGCTAGTCAGCGAACACCTGTCTCGCTGACGCCAGTCTCATCCAATCCCGGCCGCCGAACGCGACAAGAGCGAGATAGATCTGCCCCGCATCTAAATCCGGTTTGAATACGATGGTCAGTCGGTGACCTGCACCGCCATGACGCACGAGCCATCCGTCCAGCTTACCGCTTAGGCGAGCACCGGATTTTGGGTTTTCGGCAATCTTCTGGATAAGGGTATCGATTTCATCGAGCCTGCGGCTTGCTGCAGCTATGTCACCGTCTGTCACATCGACAATATGATCAACCATACCGATAAGGTCGCGTTCGAAGAACGGATGCCTGATAAAACGCGTCAGGTCTTTTGAGCCATCGCCACAAGATGAGCCCGCGCGCCTGCGGTGACGTCTGAGGCTTCGCCGAGGGGTTCCCATTGGTCGAGTGGAAGAGACAGGCGGCGTTCCAATTCTGCCTCAAACAAAGACCGTTCGCGATCTCGCTCTGCCTTGGCCTTCGCCAATTCACCCGAAACCGCCGCGCTCACATTCGGATACTCTCCAGCTTCGACCAGTTCCTTGGCGAAAGTGTAGGCCGTGTCGGTAAAGCTGACAGATTGCTTTTGAACGCTCATGGCAGACTCCTTAGTGCTCCAATAGACTACCAAGTATTGCGATGTCTGGCAAGCCGTGCAGGCCGATACAGCGTGGTGCGTCGATAGCCTGTCGGCCTTCCCCAGCTCGGTACGCCAAGTCGCAGGGGAGAACGGCCCTTCGGTCCGTCGCGCATTCGGCCATGCGGCCTCACCGCGGCGTTGCACCCAGGCCCCCGGTTTGCCCGCCTCGCGAGCACGTCGCTCCCCGGCCGCTCCGCCGGATTGCGCTCTGGTCTGTTTTGCGGGGCAAAACGATCCCGTCGCTTCATCCGTCTCTCGCGTCCGGTCGGGCCGTTTGCCTGCTCGGGTCGGGCAAACCTACCGTCAAAACACACACACATGAGCGCGGAAGCATATCCTCCGGATGGCCCCCAAATCAGCCCGCCTCAAGGATCGCAAAACTTTTCGGCGAGGGCGGGACCTGTGGCGCGGGGCGGTTCCATGCGTGAGGGTGTGCGTGTGTCGGTCGTTGCGCGCGGAAAACTTTTGCGCCCGGCAAGCCGGCGGCTGCGCCGTCCCTGACCCGGGCAGATTCGGAAACCAGGCATTCGGCCATGCCCCCACACTCACGTGGTGGCCTTGCAACTGAATACTGGAGACCAGACATGGCTTACGACACCGCAAACACCTACGAGACCATCGAGCTTTTCGGACTGACCGAGAAGGACGCACAGCTGCCGATCCCGGAAGATCACATCCTGACCGACCACATCGTCCGCGAGAGCTTCGAGGCTCTGCTTGGTCAATTGCGCAATACCGGCCTCGAAGCAGAAATCGAACCACTGGCTCACGGGTTGGCGACGATCCTTCAGCGGCGCAAGGTGGCGCTTGGCAAGGAGGTCGACCGCACCGCCGACAAGATCGGCGCGCTGGCAAAATCTCACGACGGATCGGAGATCGCCGAGACCGCGCTCGAAGAGGCGCAGGCCCGCTTTGTGCAACTGCGCGAGATTGTGAGCGCCATCGAGGTGATGAGCGAGGCGGCGGCGGAATGCTACGAGATCGAGACGGGCCACGCCTACATCCCGGCAGCCGGATCGCGCGCAAGCGTCCGGGCGAAAGAGACCGGGGCGGTCTTCGAGGCGCGGCAGCTGCTGGAGCAGCACGACCGCGAGACTGCCGAGAAGTCGAAAGTCGAGGGGGTGCCCCTGATCGTCTCAGGCGCCACCGACTGGACCGATGTTGATGTGATCTTCAACACGCTCGACAAGGTTCGCGAACGGATCAAGCAGAACCGCAACCAGGAGATCTTCCTCTGCCACAAGGGTGGCAAGCACGGGGCGGAGATGATTGCGGCCCGGTGGGCCCGGGCACGCGGGGTCGCACAGGCGCGCTTCGATCCGCGCTGGTCCGCGCACGGGCGGGCGGCACCGTTCAAGTGCAACGACGAAATGCTGGACGACAAGTTCGCGGCGACGGGGGTTGTACTCTTCGGCGGCAACGGGGTCGCGCTGAACCTCGGGCAGAAGGCGGAAGCGAAAGGTCTGACGGTCATGCGGGTTGCGGACCCGGCGAAGAAGGCTGCGCAGGATTGAAGAGAGGGGGTCGCGCTTGGCGCGGCCCTTTCGTCATGTCTCATGGCGCGTGCGGTCGGTCACGCGTGATCGGTAGTCTGCGGCGGCCAGCAGCGTTATCCCTCTACCCGGTCCGTCAGAGTGCGGCCCATCCGCATCGGTACGGGCTGGGGATGGTACGCACCTCACGCACATCGAAAGCAGCGCAATACGCGAGGGGTCGAGACGTCGCATATGAGGCTGAACACCTGCACGTCCCTCGGGGCGTGTTTCGGAACATCGCATCCACGCGGGCGGGCTCCGTCAGCACCCCGGCCAGGATCGGCGGGACGCGGACGCGGATGGTGGCGGCTGCGTGTTGGCAAGGGTCATCCGGATCACTCCTTTTTGCTCATAGATGTGGATCGCACGGGGTCGGCCCAATCGTGCCCTCAGCTCACGCTTCGGCAAGCACAAATACGGCTTCCACGGCTGGCCGCGGACCCTCCGCATTTGCGCTTGCGACCGGACCTGTTGCCCCCGTGCTGGGTGATCCCCATCGCAACAAGGAGTAACCCAAATGACCAACCACTACGTCGCCACCGTCCCCGTCAAGTTCACCGATACCGATGGCCAGGAGCGCACCCGTTTTCAGCGCGTGGGTGCGATGTTTCGCAACACCCGCAACGGGGATGGAACGGAGTTCTTCAGCCTCAAGCTCGACTTCCCGGTCGCGGTCTCGGAGCTGGTGATGTTCCCACCGAGCGCGAAAGATCCCCAGGACTAAATCCTCTGACGAGGATGGGCCGCCCCAGGACGATCTTGGGGCGGCCCGATCCCTGTTCCAGGGATGCCGGGTCCGGCGGTCAGATCGCCCGAGGTGACCTCCTCTTGGTGCCGGTCGCTGCGCGCTCAACGGACGATCGCCGCTCGGAAGAATTAGGCCGCGACAGACCGGCCAGTCAGCCTCAAGGGGGCCATCCGCAAAAACCTATCGGCCAGGGCCTCCCGGTTTTTGCGGCGGAGATTTGGCGGAGCCAAATCTGGCCCTCCTTGACCCTGCCTGTCCGCCCTGTCGGAGGGGTTTGCGCCCGCCCGCGGTTCCGTCCGAACACATGCGTGTTCGGCCAGAGCCTCGGGCGGGGCTGGCGGACGGGACCCCTGGGACAGGTGTCGCTTGGAGGTGAGGGCGGCAGAGCCGCGTCCCTGCGGGCCGCGGCGTGAAGCGGACACCAAGGCTGCCCGGGGCTGAATGCAACGTAAGTATATAATTGACAGTTAGGTATATTATCGTAAGGTAAGGCAGCCTTGGTGGAAGGTGGCAGGAAATAGGGGGTCTTTCTTCCGCATGTCCCGAACAAAACGCCTGACAGAGATCGAGAAGATGCAGATCGTCCGCGAGGCCGCGGAGGGTGTGTCGACGTCTGAGCTGGCTGAGCGTTTCCAGGTCACATCACGGGCCGTGCGCTATGTCTTGAAAGCCGATGCCGAGCGCCAGACGGATGCCGCAATTCCGGTCTCCGCTGTCAGTGTGAAGGTGACGACCGCGGAGCTGGCAGCCCTCGACGCGGTGCTGGCCGCGGCCGGGATCGAGAGCCGGGCCGAGGGTCTGCGGCGGCTCATTCAGGCGGCAGGCGGGGTGTTCGTTCCGGACGCGCAGATGGCGGCCGAAATGGCGCGTTACCGCGCCTCTCTGCACGAGGTCGGCAATGGGGTCGCGCAGATCGCCAAGCAGATGACGCGGGCCAACCAGATGGGGCAGGGGGCTAATGGTGGCACGCGTGCGGAGTTCTCCGAATTGCGCCTCGCGCAGATGCGCGGACTGGCGCGGTTCATCCTCGACTCCGCTGACGAGATCGACCTGCTCCTGCGCCGCCGTCGGGATGCGATGCAGCTGCAGGCCACGGCCGCGCTGAGGGAGTTTGCGCATGCAGCTGAATGATGCCGTCCATGCCGTCACGGGCGAGGTGTTTCGGGATGGCTGGAGCCGCGTCCGGGGCTCAATGCAGGGGCTGCATGTCGCCAAGCAGAGCCAGCTTGTGCGCGCGGCGGCAGGGCATCGGCCAGCCGTCTTCAAGGCGATCCGGGGCGGCGGTACGCATACCAAATCACAGCTCACAAACCAGCTCGAGTACCTCACCACCAAGTCCACCCATATCGTGGACAGCAGCGGGTTCTTGGATGGCAAGACGAAGCTCGAGGCGGGTGACATCAAGGATCTGACCGAGCGCTTTGCCAAGCGGTGGGATGCGGGCTTCAAGCCCAAGCTTGGGCAGACCACCCACATGCTCATGTCCTTCCCCATCGGCACGCGCGGGGAGGATGTGCGCGACATCGCGACGGATGTGGCCGAGCGGTTCTTCCAGACCGACGCGGGGCATTTCGACTACATCATCGCGGTGCATGAGGACCGCGATCACCCGCATGCGCATTTGGTGCTGAACCGCCGCTCGCAGGAAGGCGAGTTCTTCTTTCTGGGGCGCAACCACCGCTTCAACTATGACGACTTCCGCCTCGCCATGGTCGAGGAGGCCGAGAAGTATGGTGTACGGCTGGAGGCCACGCGGCGGGTGGATCGCGGCGTCGTGCATTACCCAGCCCGCACCAGCGAGGTTTACGCCGCGAAAGACGAGGGCCGCGCGCCCCGCGAGCGCGAACGCGTGGGGGCCGACTTGACCCGGACGCTGGCGGAGATCGCCAACACCAGAACCGTCTACCATTCGCTTGCCGCGGAGGCTTCGCGTGAAGCCCGCGAGGATATTGCCGCGGCACTCTTCCGCGCGGGCGAGGTGCTGGCGCATGGCGGGCAGGTGGACCGAACAGGAGATGTGTATATGGCCGAGGATCAAAGCTTCGAGGATCTCAGAAGCCTCTATGCGGAAAAGCTCGCGCGGGTGCAGGGCATGATCGCCGAAAAATCTGACGCGGAACGTCCCGTGCTGGAAAAACGCCTCATCGAGATCCAGACGCAGGTCCAGCACATGCAGCCTCTCGGTTTGCGATCGAGCACGCTGTCTGAGGTGCCGTCGGAGGGCGGGGTCTACTCAGAGGCGAATATCGACACCAACCAGCTAGAACGTCTTGCCGAGCCAGGCCTGCGCTCACGGATCGACGCGGCCCTGCGCGGCACGGGGATCAGCACATCCGAAGTGGTGGCCCGGATCGAGACCGGGGCCTCGAGCGCCGCGCTGGAGCATCAATGGATCGCAGATGATCTCTCCAAGGTGGCTGAGGCGCGCGATCTGAACCTCGAACGCCGCGCCGATCTGGAACAGGCGCGCGACATTCTCAATGACGTGCATGTGGAACTTGGCACGCTGTTGGAGCGCGAGAACGTGCTGCGCCGGGATGGCGTCATGGAAGCGGAACCGGTCAGCGAGCGGTTCCATTATCACCGGGACGCGGTCCGGGCGATGGAAGGGACAATCCGTCAGGAGATGCGCGCCGACGGCCTGACAGCGCAGCAGATCGAGGACCGGGATTGGGAGGTGGTCTCAAGGGCAGAGCGCCGGATCGAGGCGGAGCAGCGCGCGTATCTCGAGGCACATGCGGAGCTGCTCGCACGCCCTGGCGATGTGATCGACCGGTCTGAGCCCTACCGGGAGACCATCACCGATGTAGCCCGCGCCAGTGCGATCACCCGCGAAGTCGACCGCATCATGGAGGGACGCGATCTCCGCACACCTGTTGCGGATGCTGTCGCAGATGACTTGCGCGCGCGCTATCCGGACATGCCCTCCCACCTCGCCCGTGGGCTCGGCGCGACTTATGCAGCCGTCGTCGAGATACGCGACACGGAGGCCATCAATCAGGTTCGCCGCGACAACGAGTTGCGCGAGGGGCTTGGGGTTGGCACGCGTGACGAACGTCTAGCCACCCGCGATGAAACGGCGCCGCAGACTGACCGTACCGACCGCCTCGCAGACGAGATTGCGCGTGTTCTGGATCATGAACGGGCCGGGGAGCTGTCCGCGCCCTTCGAGACCGAGGCGGAGCGGGGCGCCTTCCGCGAGGAGATCGCGCGGGTGCTGGATGAACGCCAATTGGGCCGCCTCACATCCGGCGATGCCGATGCGCTGGACAAGGTTCTCGAGGACCGTCTCGACCGGCTCTACGTCGCCAAGGTCTACCTGCAATCTGATGCCGCGACGGCTAACACGGACGCCCTGCGCCAGGTGGTCGATGAACTCGCCGACGCCGAATATGAAAAACACCGCGCGACAGACGTGGATGGCGAGACCGAGCGGGGCCAGGTCCATTGAGCGCCGCCATGGGAAAAGCGCGGATCGCCACGGGCGTCCTGCTTGTGACGCTTGTGACCGGGGCCATGGGCTATACCATCGCATCGGCGGTGCTGACCTACCAGGATCTCGGCTTCGGGGCCGAGATCGACTTTGCCTATATCGCGCAGAACTATCTGGCGATCCTCGATCACCGCCCGGAGGACGCGCAACTTATTCACTTGATCATCGGCAGCTTCGCCGCCGCCGGCCTGATGCTGAGCCTCGCCCTCTCGGGGTCCGCCCTGACACGGTTTGGCCAGACCCATTGGCAATCTGCCCGCGAGATGAAGGCCAATGGGTTTTTCGGCGCGCCCGGGACAGGGTTCATCCTCGGCAAACTGGGGACGCCCGGCTCCCGCGCCAACTACATCTGCTCCAAGGTCTTTCCCCACGCGCTGATCGTGGCCCCCACGGGTCGCGGCAAGACCACGGGCTTCGTCATTCCAAACTTGCTGACCTGGCAAGGCTCCGCCGTGACGCTCGATGTGAAGGGGGAATGCTTCGAGGCTACGGCCCGGCACCGCGCCGCCCAAGGTGACAAGGTTTACCACTTTGCCCCCACCGATTGGGAGGGCAAGCGCACGCATCGCTACAACCCGCTCCTGCGTATCTTCGAGCTGAAAGACCCCGCCCGCCAGCAGATGGAATTGCAGCTTCTCGCGACGCTCTTCCTGCAAAGCGACAACGACCGGGTGCAGGGCCTTCTGAAAGGCGGGATCGATCTCTTTGTGGCCGCAGGCCTGTTGGCGTTCCAGCGCAAGCGCCCGACCCTGGGCGAGATCTACCGCATCGCGGCCTCGGGAGGGAACAAGCAGAAGGAGTATTTCGCGCGGGGGCACGAGGTCGACAACAGGGCCGCCAAGCTGATCTTCACACGGCTGGCCTCGACCAATAACGATACGCTGACCTCATATGTCTCACTTCTGATGACCTCGGGGCTCGATCAATGGCAGAACCCAGCGATTGATGAGGCGACGGCGGTGTCGGATTTTGATTTCCGGACGATCCGCAAGAAACCCTTTTCGGTCTATCTCGTGGTCCAGCCCCTCATGGTGAAGCCGCTGGCGCCGCTGATCCGGCTCTTCTTTTCCGATCTGCTCTCGGCTATGCAGGAAAAGGACCCCGGGCCGGATGAGCCCTGGCCCGTGATGATCATGCTCGACGAGTTCAACCGTTTGGGCAAGATGCCCATCGTGGTCGAAAGCATCGAGACCCTGCGCACCTATCGTGGGCATTTGGCCGTGGTCACCCAAACCATTCCCGCCCTCGACGAAATCTATGGAGAAAACACCCGTCGTGCCCTACAGGGCAACGCAGGCGTGAAGCTCTACCTGACACCGTCAGATGAAAAAACCGTCGAGGAGCTGAGCAAAGCGGTCGGCAAGACCACGAAGACCGTCGTCACGCGATCCCAGTCCATCGGCAAAAACCCCTTCGAGGGCCGCAGCCAGTCCACCCGGACCGAGGAAAGTTCTCTGTTGCCCGAAGATGAAGCGCGCCGCCTGCCGCTCGATGAAATCGTCATGGTCATAGACGCGCAAATGCCTGTCCGGGCGAAGCGGATCCAATACTTTGACGATCGGCTGTTCAAGGCGATCCATGCGGCGCAGACGGGCGAGTTGCCGTTTCCGGAGCCTGGGGGAGGGGGGGAGCAAGGCACGCTACCGTTGAGCATGCGCGCCATGCCGATGACACCGCCGTCGAGCGGGCCAGGCGGATCCGAGGCCGACGTTGAGGCCGCACGCCAGGCTGCTGATGGCCAATCGTCAGGGCAAACCGATGTCGCCCCAAAGAAGACCGCGCCTGTCGTTCAAGCCGTTTTCGCCGAGGAACAACGACAGATGGAGATGGATTTTGGGGGCCAATTCACGGATGCGGAGGCTGCGAGCGTGGATGATGAGGCGCAGATGCGCTCTGCCGTTGATGGTTTGGACGATATGGAAGCGATGCTGCGAGAGGAAGGTGGTGAAAAGCTGGTTGCTCGATAGCGTGGCGAGAAAGGTAAGTCTGTCAGCTCGCCGGAATGCCGGTCATGCGCTGCCCTGGCGATACTTAAACCGCGAGGAGCATAAAGCAGACCTAGCCATGTCAAGTCTACAGCCGATCGACTACGGCTTCTACGCAGTCAGTGCCATCGTATGAGAGGTTTTCACAGCCGTTCTTTTCGACCAATGGCATACTTAGAGACTGGATTTAGGTGATGCCGGATAATACAACTACAACATGTTCTCCAGTTTTTTTCATAAGCTGTTCGTGTTCCGGCGTCTTAGGCGCCCTGCGTGAATCTTTGGGGCGATAGGTGACAGATCAACCGGACTTCAAATGCCTTTGCGGCAACGAAAATAGCGCTGTGGATGTGGTGTTCATTCACGGTCTGACAGGTGATGCGTCGAGCACCTGGATTGCTGAGGGTGGTACCGACTTTTGGCCGACTTGGCTGTTCGAAGATGTCCCCGGATTAGCGCTCTACAGTTTGGGCTTTCCAAGTTCCCTCTTTGCCAAGTGGGCGAAAAAGGAAATGGACATGTTTGAGCGCGCCGGGAATGTCCTTGAGCTGTTTGCTGGTCATGGCCTGGGAAAGAAGCCCATCATATTTGTCACCCACAGTCTTGGCGGTATCCTCATTAAGATGATCCTGCGCAAAGCGTGCGACGCAGAGGATGAAGACTGGAAGTGCATCGCCGAAGAGGCCCGCCTCGTTGTTTTTCTTTCAACTCCTCATACTGGTGCTTCCCTCGCGAGCGCGCTAGAAATCCTGCCGGGCACCTCAAAGCAGATCAAGCTCCTCGCAAATGAAACGGGCTTCCTGGAAGATCTGAACTTACACTACCGCAAGTTTGCGAACGGCTCGGATCATTTGAGTACGGCCATCTATTATGAAAAACACGCGACCAAGAAAGTGAAGGTGGTCGTCTCGCGTGATAGTGCTGACCCGGGCGTGGCCGGGGCAATCCCGGTTTCCGTTGACAAGGATCACATCAACATCTGCAAACCGCCGAACCGGGACGATATCGTGTTCCGCGGTATTCGGCGGCATGTAAGGAAAGTTGTAGATGCATGTCCTGCCGGGCAGGTTTTCGGCATCGAAAGCTATACCGAACCCTCAGACAGTGATCGTCGCGATCTTCTTCAGAAGCTGATTGATGCCGGGCGAGAGCATGAGTACGACCACGCGAACAATGCCCAGAACAGATTTGCGCGCCGATACGTCAAAACCGGACTGCTCACGGCCGCGCGTGAAGACCACGACAGCTTTCTCTCAGAGATTGAAGCGCGGTTCGTCACCCATGTCTTCCACCCGCTGATCTGTTCGTATGCGCCCGACAATGAAGTTCGCGCGGCTCTCCAGGATCATGTGATCCAACCCTTGACCAACAAGCAGATCGGGGGCTCGAAGTTTGATGCAACTTCGGTGTTGAACGCGCTCTATTACCTGACCGAGCAGTGCCACATCAGGTGGGATGCGCCGGAATCATGATCGGAAGACTGTGGTTTGCCCAACTCGATATCTACGATTGCATGCGCCGCATGGCCTGTCTTATGTCGCTGAGGCCAGACGGCTTTTTTAGAGAGCGGCTTTATATTTTGGATTTTTATTTCGCGAACTCTCCCATGCTCCACCATACGAAGATGAAGATCGATGTTAGATCGCAATTTCGAGAACTAAGAATACCCCGTCCGGAAAAATCTTTTGTGACATATCCATCAGCCCGACTGCTGTTTCATCAGATGGAACCAGTGCAAAAAGACGCCCTCAGCGCGCTCCTTGGCAAGGGCCTCGCGCAGCCAGTGAAGGACGATCCACGTGTCTTAACACTTTCCGCAGAAGGACGGTCACTCTATGACAGCAAGCTGCGTCACCACATTGACGATCACGAAATTGACTTGGCGACGTTTCTGATTGAGGATTTCGGCCCGGTCGGAGAAGACGGAATGAGAGCCTTGCGCGAAAGCACCGGGCTACGGAGAGCGAGCTGATGGCATCAATCGCACCGTTTCTCCAATTGGGTCGTTTCCGCGTCATGCGACGCGGGCGCGCAGCTTATGATCAGACCTTCCATGCGGGTGTAAACATCATCCGGGGGCAAAACGGCTCTGGCAAATCGACGATTTCAGATTTCATCTTTTACGCACTCGGCGGCGAATACGATGATTGGAAAGACGCAGCGAGCCAATGCGACGAGGTACAGGCCGAAATTCTCACTCCTCGTGGAGCCCTTGTGCTCAAACGCAGTATCGCAAAACGACAAGAACCGATTTCGGTTTTCTTCGGTGCCATGGCTGACGCCATGAAAAGCCCATTGGATGGGTGGGAGCGATATAATCTCCACAGAAGTGGAAGCGGCAAAGAGAGTTTCTCGCAGATCCTCTTTCGGTCGATGCTTATTCCCGAAGCTCAGAGCGATGGGGCATCCAACATTACAATGCATCAGCTTCTGCGACTCTGTTATTCTGATCAGCGCACACCTGCGACGCGTCTGTTTAGGTTCGAAAACTTCGATACACAAAACATTCGCGAAGCTGTCGGGGATCTGATTTGCGGCATCAGTGGCTATGAACTTTATGAGTTGACGCTGAAGCAACGCGAGCGACAGAAAGAATACGATGACGTTAATGCTCGCCTCAGCGCACTGCTGCGGTCGCTGCGCTCAAAAGAGGCGATCACGTCACCGGCGGCAATCCGCGCTGAGATTGGCAACCTCGCACGCGAACGCGAAAGAATAGAAAAGGAAATAGATGAGGTCGATGAACTCATAGAGCCGGGCGAAGTGTCTGAATATGTAAGACAGCGTCGCGACGCGCAACAAAAGCTGGTGAGGGAACGGGACAAACTTCGGGAGTTGGAAACCTCCGTCACCACCACCGAGTTCGAGCAGCGGGAACTAGCTGCGTTCCTTGATCACCTCGCGGAGCAAACCGAGAAGCTGGCGCGCGCCGAAAGCACTTTCGACGTGATTGGGCACATCGATTTTGTGCATTGCCCTGCGTGCGGCGAAACCTTGTCAGAAGATGTGCCCGAAGGAACATGTGCTGTCTGCAAGATGGAGAGAGACCCTGAAAAGGAGCAATCACGCTACAATCAAATTAGGCTCGATCTCGAGATTCAGATGCGCGAAACGCATCAGCTTATTTCTGACAAGGAATTCGCTCTGAGCAAGAACAAGCAGCAGCTCCGACAGGCAAAGCTCGCTCAAGAACAAGCTTTGCGAGACTTCAGTCTCCGGTTCTCGGGAAAGAACGGGCCACGTGAGGCATTTCTCGCGGAGCGCGCGAGCCGACTTGGTCACATCGATGCGGCAACGTCTCATATCTTGGCCCGAATGGAGACAGCCGAAGAAATCGAGCGCCTAAGCAAAGAAAAATCTGAGATCAATGAGGATCTGGAAAAAATCAAATCACGCATTGGTGCTCTGCGGACAGCTGCCTCGAAGCGCCGCAGCATTGCGCTCACAACCGCTGGCCGCATAGCAGCTAGGCTTCTCAGGTCCGACTTGCCCAGGCAAGAGGAGTTCATCAACGCACAAAACGTCACGATGGATTTCCAGAACGATTCTATGACGGTTGACGGCAAAATCAACTTTGCCGAGAGCAGCAATGTTTATCTCAAAAACGCTTCGATCCTCGCGTTGTTTTTGGCCGCAGGTCAATCTAGCGGCTTCTTCCATCCCCACTTTGCGCTCTTCGACAACATCGAAGACAAAGGCATGCAAGAAGAGCGAAGCCATCTGTTCCAAAGGCTGATCGTCGAGAATGTTACAGAGATCGAAAAGCCGTTTCAGCTAATATTCACGACCTCTATGATGAATCCGGAACTCGAGCTAGAGGACTATGTTATCGGTCCTGCATACACAAAAGAAAACAAGACGTTGGACCTTGGCATACCCAAGCAACGGGCAGAACAAACATAGATTGCCATTCGCTGAGATCACCTTTCTCAAAGTGAATGACCAGTGTGGAATGCGGCCCTCGACAACCGCCATCTTTGACCAACGGCAACTCCGGGACTTTTACCGCCGTCCAAGACGACCCAACCTTGAAAGCTGCGCCAGCATTCGGGCTCCTGTGCCGGTTGCGTCACCGGAAGGAGCTGCGGTTGGCCCACCCGCAGTATTGGGTCGGCTTGGCAACGCTTGCACACCAAAGAATTGTCGCGCGCGCAGAGCTGCGTATTCCGCGCCAGTCGCACCTCCGATGGCGTAGCGGTTGTAGACTTGTTGGCTGCCTGCGAGCCCTCTGGCGAAGGCATAGCTTCCCCCGAACCCGGCCGAGAGCGCCGGCATCATGATGTTTCCGGAAATCGCCCGAACCAGGAAGGGCGTTGCGATGATGAACCCCTTTGCCATCAGCACCATCATGAAGAACGGAATGAGCGCGCCGATATTGGAGGCGCCTTCCGGGTCGCCCAGCTCAGCAAGAAGCGCTCGCGAGACACCCGTGATCGTCGCGAACACGCCCGCAACGACGATCGGGTACATCGCAAAGGAAATCAGCGCCGAAAGCCAGCGTGCGAAGTAATCTTTGGTCACTTCAAAAAGGGTCAGGAAGATCATGACCGGCGCAATCCCGATCAGCAGAGCGATCATGAGCCTGGACGCAACGACGATAAACGCCGCCAAGCCACCGAGGATTGAGAGCAGCAAAACCCCAAGGGTGTCCAACAGGGCACCGGCCATCCAGTTCAGTTCAGACCCCGCAGCATTCAGATAGTCCCCGAGCGCCGCGATCAGGTCATCGAACTCCTCTGCGAAGGTGCCGGATGGGCCAGGTGATCCGCCGCCGACAGAGGCCACGAGCGACCCGGCAATGCTGTCGATCCCGTTCAGGATCGCCGCAGCAAGGATGTTGAACTGCACCCAGTTGGTTGCAAATGCGCCTATCAGTCCAATCTTCACGGCGAGCCAAAAGGCCGTACGCCCGTCCATGGCGCGATACTGGTAGATCGTGTTGATGAAAACCAGGATGACAACGAGTGTCGTGCCGAGTACGAGCATCGTTCCGACTGTTGCGGCAACCGCGCCAAATTGAGTCTCGGCAGCGGTATTGAGATATCCTTCAGCCGTTTCCACGAAGTAGGTGACGACGCTCATGGAACCCTACCAGTTTCCAGCGGCTTGGCAGATTGGTATGGCTTCACGCCGAAGCTCATTTGCCTGCCGTCGGTAATCTGAAGTCGCTTCCACGATGTCCCAGTATTCAGATGCGGCGAAATGTTCGACGAAGACGCCTTCAGCTGCCTCCCAAGACGGATACCGCGTCGGACATTCACAGCTTTGGGCTTCAACGATGCGTTGCATGCTCTTCGCACGATAGATTTGTTGGATCAGGAGCCGTTTGTGGGACTCGCGTACTTCGATGTCTTGCATCCACTGTGGCTCTGGAGGCTGGTCGGGACAGACATCTGGCGGGTTTTCGAGCGTTGGGATCAGGTTCCGCTCGGCCACGCCAGCGGTTGCGACAAGAACGACCAGCAGGCTTCCGATTGCAACGGCTCGCATCATTCTGATGCTGCCTTCGTATCAGCAATCTCTCGCTTCAGGAAAGTAGTGTAGCCGTAGTCACCGGCCTCGGCGGTGATGACTTCCCACCCTTCCGCGCCGCGCTCATTTAAGGCGCTTCGCATCGCGTCGTAGTCCTTTTGCTTCTTCACCTGGAAGAACAGGATGTCATATTCAAAGGTCTTCATTGGGAAGCTCCGATCTGATTTGCGCCGGGGAGGTAAAATTCGGTGATGCCGCGCCGGCCGTCATGCCGACCGGCCTGGATGATCACATCGATGGAGTTCTCGATGTACTGGATCATGTCGGTATAGGTCATCGGGATCTCGGTCTTGAGCGCCGCGATGGCCAGACGCTGCACGGCCAATTGCGGGGTTTCGGCGTGCAGTGTGGTCATGGACCCACCATGGCCGGTGTTGATTGCTTCAAGGAAGGTCATGGCCTCCTTGCCGCGCACCTCGCCGAGGATGATCCGGTCGGGGCGCATGCGCAGCGTGGCAGTGAGCAGCACATCGGCGGTCTGGAACTCCGCGTCGCGATTGGCGATGAGGGTCACGGCATTGGGCTGGGTCGGCAGAAGCTCGGCCGCTTCCTCGATGGTGACGATGCGTTCCTCGGATAGCACGTGCGAGAGGATTTTGCGCGCAGCCACGGTCTTGCCGGTGGAGGTGCCGCCCGAGACGATCATGTTGAGCTTATTGTCGACGCAAAAAGCCAGCGCATCGTCGATCACGCCCGCGGCTACGACCTCGCGCAACTCGCGCGTTTTTTCCAGGCGCAGTTCCTCGAGTTTGCGTTCCTTGCCATAGAGGAAATCGAGCGCGATCCCGTCGAGTGGCAGGCTTGAGAAGAACCGAAGGCTGATCGACATGGCCGAGAGCACGGCAGGTGGTGTGATGACCTGAGCCCGGATCGGGCGACCCTTGTAGGTGATCGAGACCGAGACGATCGGGCGGTCCTTGCTCATCGTGGTATTGGCGGAGGACGCAATCTGGTTGCCGAGGTCCTTAACCTCTGTGGCGGTCAGCTTCTGATCCAGTTTCCGCATGAAGTGATCGCCCTGGAATTCTCCCCAGCAGCTGCCATCGGGATTGATGCAGATCTCGATGACGTCGTCGCGTGCGGCAGCGTCGATCCGATCAAGCGAAGTTTGGAGATAGCTCAGCGACATGGGCTCAGAAGATCTCCAGGTCGCGGTCGACCATCACTGTGACGCGGGCCCCCTGGTCGACATAGATGACCGGACCGATCGAGAGATAATCGCCGATCACGCTGTCTGTGGCATCGGCCAGATCATCGCCCACGTCTTCGAGCACATCCGCTGTGGTCTCATCTTGCACATTTGCGGCGGCGGCGCTTGGAGCAGCGGAGATCAGCGAAATCAGCGCTGCCGAGCCAAAGCGCTCATCAAAGCGCGTGTCCACGAAACCGGTGACACCCGAACGGCCAAGTTCATCACCGCCGAAGGAGCTGATCTGGACGGTTTGGCCCGCGGGCAAGATGATCCGGTCCCAGGCGATGGTGACCCGGCGTTGCGCGATATCGACGCCAGAGCGATAGCGCCCGATGAGGCGGGATCCACGCGGGATCAAGAGCCGAGAACCGTCGAAACTGAACACATCTTCGGAGACGACGGCACGAGTCTGGCCGGGCAGAGAACTGTCGAGGGCGGTTTCCATGACGGCCTGGATCATCGTGCCCTGAATGATGGTGTTGGACGGGTTGGCAATGACTTCCGCTTGCGTCGCCGAAGTGGGCAGCGCGCCGTTCAGCACGAAATCCGCCACCTCGCCAAAGGTGCGCTCGGTGAGCGCCGTCTCATTCGCACCGGAGGTGCCACCAAAGGCGATGGTGGGCGAGGTGATCCGGCGTTCCTGAAACGCACGTTCCTCAGCCGCGCGGCGCTCGAGTTCCGCGAGACGTCTTGCTTCCTCCTCGCGGCGGAGCCGTTCTTCTTCCAGCGCGCGCAGCTCGTCTTGGCTTGGCCCGATTGGTGCCGGAAGGGGACGGTTGGCTTCGAGCTGCGCAAGTTCGAGGTCCATCCGGAGTTGCTCCAGCTCGCGATCGCGGGCCGTCAGCTCATCGCGAAACTGCTGTTGCGCGGCTTCCGACGCGGACTGCAAGGCGGCGATCTGGGCGGTCAGCGCATCGATGGCCTCCGCGGCTGCCGTGTCTTCTTGGACCACCGGTTCCGGCGCATTGCGCAATTCTTCGATCTGGGCCTGCAGGGCTGCGAGCTGTGCGAGAAGTTCTGCATTTGGTTCGACCGGTTCCGGCGCGACCAGAACCACCTCAGGCTCGGGTGGGGGCAGGGTTTCGATGGCGCCGAAGCCATCGCCTTCGTTCTGGAACACGTCCGGCGTGGCCGTGGGCAGGGCCTCCTCTTCCTCGGGTTCGGATAGGAGATAGAGCAAGGCACCGCCCGCGCCGATCACAAGGACGACGACCAATGCGAGCAGCGGTGAGCGCCGTGGGGCAGGGGGCGAACCAGCGCCTTTGCCTTGCTCGAGGGCGGCGAGGCGCTTTTCGAGGTCTGCGTTTCCTGTGTCACTCATGAGCCTACCCCCGCGGGCGGTGTGGCCTCGATGCAGACCACCTCTTCCCCGATCCGCAGGACCCATTGCCGGTTCACCCCAGAGACGCGGATCACGCCATCCTCGGTGGCCTGCGTATTGGCCGTCCGTTCGCGGCCATTGGCGTAGCGGAAGATCGCGGGCACCGGCGCGTTCCGCGGGAATTCGAAATACGTGAAGGTTCCGTCATCCCAGACGCGGGTCGGGGTGAAGTCGGTGCGCGCGCTGGCACCGTAATTGTAGTTTGGCGCTTGTGCCGCGATGGCCTGGGTCGGGCGCGCAGCGTCATCAGGATAGCGGAACTGCACCACGTAGAAGGTTGGGCTGCGGGATTCCTGGACGTTGAAGTAGTAACTCCGCCTGTTCGTGTAGACGGTCACGTTGGTATGGACACCGCGCGCGACGGGCTTGATCGCGAAGGCCTGACCGCCGGGGACGCCATCGATCTCGAAGCCTTCCGTGTCGCCCGCAATGATCGAGCGGATGCTTTCGGCCTCGCCGAACTCGATGGTGGTCACATGGGTGAGCGACACGCTGAGACGGTAGACCTGACCCTCCTGGTAGGTGGCCAAGCGCACCCGGCTGTCGTTGGGACCGCCACGCGGGATGGCTTCGGCGGAGGCAAGGCCGGGCAACAGGGCAATGACAAAAACAAGCGATCTTGTGAACAACCATGCGTTTCCGGAAAGAGTTGTGTCGCCAATACCCTGCCGCGCTGCGCGCTCTCGGGACATTGGCGACAAGGTATTTTGATTTGAATTCCGGAAACGCATTATTTCTCCAATCTGTCGGAGCGGATGGAATATTCGAGGACCGTGAAGCCGAAAGGATTGGTCCAGACCTCATCGATTGATCGGCGGGTCTCGGGGCGGAACTCGAAGAGAAGCGTGGCGGTGAAAAGCCCGGTTTGGACGCCATTGATGGAGGTCAGGCGCTTGCGCAGGCGGACCGTGGCGCGGTTGGTGCCGATGCGATTAATACTGAGGATCTCCACGTCGAGCCGCGCATTGGGGCCATAGACCGTCGGCGGGTAGTTCTCATTGGCGCTGTTCCAGATCTGGCGCAGCCCGCTCTCGGCCGCCCCGTCCGAGCGGCGCAGGACGCTTCGGATGCGAAGATCATTGTCGAGTTGGTTGTAGACCTCACGGTCGGTCACGTAGCGAAAGACCTCCGCCTCGATAATCGCCTGATTGGCGGTTACCGAGGTCGCGCCCACCGAGACCTCGGGGAGTGCGAAGCCAGTGGCCGGATCATAGGGCACGACCACAGGCGGCGGATCGACATCGAGGATCGCGACAGCCGCCGCGCTCAGGCATCCGAGAATGCCGAAGATGAGGCCGATCAGCCCAAGTCGCTGCCAGAGCCGTTCGCGGCGCAGGGCACCATAGACCAGCTCTTCTTCGATGATTTCCTGTTCACTCGCCACCTGTCACAACCCTTGATCAGTCTGCCCGCAACTCGGGCAGCGTGAAGTCCATAAACCGCTGCTCCTCGGCGATGGTGGCGGCATCGATCACACCGCCTGTGCCGTCACCTACGGTCTGCACGGCTTCGAGCTGCCACATGGCGACCAGCGCAATGGCGAGCTCCGCGGTCACGCGCGTGTTGAGGTCGATGCTTTCCTTGAGTTCGTCCATGTCATCGATGAGCCCAACAAGCCGGTCGACGCGTTCCAGCGATTGGCCCGCGTCCTCGTAGCTGTTCTGGGCAGCGGCCGAGACGAGCGCGCCGGTTGTGGCCTGGGTCGCAACGCGATTGGCCCCGGGATTGCCGCTCGTGGCCATTTCCGAGAGGGTGTCGTCGTCAAACCCTAGATCGGCCAGCACCCGGTCCATCTGGGTTTCGATCTCGCTCGCGCCGGAGCCAGAGAGGCCAGAGAAGTCTCCGGTCTTGATGGCTTCAATAGTGGCAAGGATGTCCCCGAACTCCTGATCGAGCAGGCCGTTCAGCTCGTCTTCCATTTCCGTGCGGATGATCTCCGGCAGTTCGGCAAGACGGGTGAGCGCCTCATAGGTTCTTTGCAGCTCCGCGAGTTGATCCGTGAGTGTCGCAAGCTGTTCGCGGAGCTGCGTCAGCTGCTCGTTTTGCAGGATCTCGTCTTCGATCATCTGCCGGAGCTGCTGGATGTTTTGCGCGATATTCTGGGTGTCGACGACCGGCACACCTTGCGCCGCGGCAGGGGAGAGGGTGCTGAAATGCAGACCGATCCCAAGCGTCGTGGCCAAAGCCGTTCTCAAGAACATCTGTCCCATCATTCAATCTCCCTGATCGTGAATTCCATGAACGTGCCTTCGGCCATACGGGCACTGGCCTGAGCCAGCTCTTCGGCGGAAAGGACGCGGGTGCGCGCTGCCTGGAGCCGGATGCGGGCGGCGACCAGGCGTACGAGTTCGGCGCGGGCATAGGTGTTGAGCGCGATGCTTTCCTGAACATCTTCCGTTTCGGAAATCCGCTCGACGATGTCCGCAATACGCAAGGCGGCCTGCCTAATCGCCGCAGGGGAATTGTTGCCATAGAAGGCCGCACCATGCCCGGTGATTGAGAGGTTCGCATTGGCTAGAAGCGCCGGATCGATCGTGCCGAGCGCTTCGATCCCACCGATGCGGCTCAGATAGAGATTGTAGCGTTCCGGGATAACCTGGACGTAGTGCTGGGTTTCAGCGAACGGCGGCACGCCACCATATTCGAACACGCGACCGGGTCCGGCGTTGTAGGCCGCGAGGGCGTTGATGACATTGCCATCGAATGTGTTGAGCTGGGCCGCCAGATAGCGCGCGCCTCCGTGCACCTGCAGGTAGGGGCTGTCGTAGTATTCCGGGTTGATGCCGAGATCGCTGGCCGTACCGGGCATGATCTGGGTGAGGCCAAAAGCGCCGACCGGCGAGCGCGCGCCGATGGTAAACCGGCTTTCCTGCCAGATGAGCGCCTGTAGGAGTGCGCGCCATTGGACTGGGGAGAGGCCCGCGCGGCCCACGCCCGCAAAGCCGCTGGTTTCCTGGGCGACGCGGATGATGAGTTGCTCGATGTTTTCTGCCGCATCCCCGAACATCTGTGCGCCGCCGGGATTGGGGTCGATCTCGGCATTGCCGTAGACCGCTTCGACGGAACGGTCCGGATCGCCGCTTCCGTTTTCCAGCCCTGAAACCATCGCGGGTAGGCCCTGGCCGCCGAAGCTGGTTTGGGCATCGAGGATGCGTTGCAGGGTTTCCAGTTGGTCGCGTTCGATCTCGGCAATGAGTTCGCGCACGGCAAGCTTGTCGGCCTGGACCGCGAGGTCGGCCTCCCGATCCCCGGTTTCGACGATATCACGCGCGGTCAGCCCACTGTCATTGGTCGGCACACCTTGAGACGAGGCCAGACCGGGCAGCAGGCAAAGAGCCACGATATGAGGCAGGCTAGACTTCAATGTCGCCCTCCGGCGCATCTAGAGGCGCAAAGGTGCAATCAGGCGCGACAGGTGCCGTGGACGCGAGGAATGTGAAGCAGTTCGCCTGCGGTTCCTGGTACTGGGCGCAGGAGGCCAAAGCGCCGAGCGCGGTGAGAAAAAACAGGGTACGGATCATGAAAGCCTCCAGAAGTCGGGGCGGTCGCGGTAATCGGCGCCGACCAGCGCCTCGCCTTTTTCCATGCCGCCGAGGATGGTGAGATTGGGCCCGAGGGCGCTCAGATCGGCATCGACGACGATGGATCCCTGGTCGTCGCGGATGAGAGCAAGGCGGCTGTCGCTGCCAGTGTTGAGAAGCACGTCGAGTTCCTTCTCATAGAGGTTCAGCATCGCGTAATCGGCGGCATGGGCGCGGATATTCGGGAGCAGGATCTGCGTCGGCACCGCCTCGACAATCGTCTTGCCGGTCCGGGTGCGCTCGAGCTGGCTGGCGTATTGCGTCATCATCACCGCGACGGTGTTCTGCTTGCGCGCAGTCACCAGCCAGTTCGACAGCCGCTCGGCGAAATACGCGTTATCGAGCGCCTTCCAGGCCTCGTCGATCACGATGATCGTGGGGCGACGGTCCTCGATCTCGCGCTCGACCCGGCGGAAGAGATAGGAAAGGACAGCCATCCGTTCCTTTTCCGCCTCGCTGTCGAGAATGCCGGTGAGATCGAAGCCGACAACATCTCCTTCGAGCGAGAAGGTGTCTTCCAGCGTCTGCCCGAAGATCCAGCCGTAGCGGCCCTCTTCGGTCCATTCGAGCAATCGCTGGTGCAAATCGCCGCCATCATCGGTGGAGACGAAAAGCGATGCGAAATCCCGCCAGTTCCGCAGGGCCGGATTGGAGGCCTGCGCGTTCTGACGCACGACTTCTTGGATGCGGTTGGTCTGTGCCGGCGTCAGCGGCTTGTCTGCGCGATAGAGCAGGGTGGCGAGCCAGTCCGAGAGCCAGGCGGTGCCGCGACTATCAGTTTCCGTCCAGAGCGGGTTGAGACCGGTGGGTTGCCCGGCCTTGAGCGATGCATAACGCCCGCCATTGGCGCGGACCGCCATCTCCATACCGAGGCGGTAATCGAAGACGAAGATCCGCGACTCTGCTCGACGGGCTTGCGTCATGAGGAAGGCCGAGAGGACCGATTTGCCTGACCCGGGTCGTCCCATGATCAGCGTATGCCCGCTGGTCGGTTCTTTGTCGGGCGAGCCTTGCTCGTGATAGGAAAACCGATAGGCGCTCTGCTCGGGCGTGGGCAGATAAGTGATGACCTTGCCCCAAGGGGTTTTCGCGGCGGGTTTCCCTAGCTGCGTTCGGTGGAAGGCTGCAAAATCCGCGAAGTTGCGATTGGTGATCGCACTGGCACGCACGCGCTTGGGCTGGTTGCCGGGGTGCTGGCTCAGGTAATGCGCCTTGGCCGCGACCCGCTCGCCGATCATCTTCACGCCCTCGGTCGCGGCGGCGTTGAGGATCTCGGCGCTGAGCGTTTGCAACTCGTCCAGCGTGTCACAGAAGATCGTCACGACCATGTGGTGCTCACCGAAACTCTGGCGTTTGGCCTCGAGATCATCGGCAGCGATATCAAGGGCTTCGAGGAGCGAGAGGGCCGCGTCCTGGCTCGCCTGCATCTGCCGCTTTTGCCGTTTGATGCGGCCCGCCATGAGGTTCGAATTTATCGGCGTGAAGGAATGCGTGACGATCATGTCGACAGGCAGGTTCAGCATGTCGAACATGGTGCAGGAGGTCGCCTCGGAGTATTCCCCGATGGTGAAGCTCTTCCCAAAGCGATGCCCCACGACTCCTTCGGAGAGCTCGAAATGATCGCCGTGGAACGTCACGCGGGTATTGGCGACGTTGAAGGACAGGAAGCCATAGGTATTGGCTGGGTAGAGCGGCAGTTCTTGACCTGTGTTGAGCGCCCCAAGAAAGCCAATCAACTCGCCACTTTCTGCCGTGAGCACGCGCGGATTTAGCTCCGTCAGGCCTGACGTGAACACGCTCACCGCCTCACCAAGGCGGCGCAGTCGCTTTTGCGTCGCTTCCTTGAGGCGATCCGGGGCGCTGCGATTGAGGAAGGGCAGGACGCTTTTGGGGGGCGGGCGGTGAATGACGGTGAGGGTCAGGGTCTTGTCGCGCAGGCCGCTGGTTTCGAGTTTCGAGCGCCAGAGCCGGTCGACTTCTCCTGCAAAACTGTCCTCGCGCACAGGCTCGAGGTCCGGCGTGATCGCCTTCGAGACCTTGTGGACGTAATAGCTGAACTCCGGCCCCAGCTGCGCAATGATCCGGGCAAAGAGCGCGGTCACCTTGTCGAGATAGGCGTCATCGGTCGTGTAGCTATTGACCCCGTCGAGCCGGATGCACTGGAAAAGCTCGTTGACCCGGGTCCGCACGGTCTGGTCATCAACTAAGCTCACATAGGGCAGCATGTGCGCGAGGCGGGTCTCGCGCGCATACCAGTCTGGCGTCATTGTGCGGGCATCGAGCGTTTCGTCCATGGCTGTATTAGGGCGCATAGCTGTCCCCGCCATGAATGGAGCGGTTGCGCGTCGGCGGTGTCTCCTGCAGCGCCGTCATCATCACGTCGATGAAGCGCGGGTCCCAGTCCGCGGCCTTCCAAAGCACGGGGTAGAGCAGGGCGGCCACGCCCAGCACCGCTATGTGCTGGACCCAGACGAACAAGAGCACCGAACCGAAGAGCCAGACCATCGCGTACATGATGGGCAGGCCCAAAAGCTTGGGCGGTCGCACGAGACCCAGAAAGAGGGGCGAGCGCTCAGCCACCGGCAAAGACCGCTGCAACAATGGTGGGAGCGGCGGCAACACCGGCGATACCAACAAGCACCCAGAGGGCTTGGCGCAGGTCGATGATGTTGAAAAACCAGCTCAGGAAGACGCCCAGCACGGCCAGCGTCGCGATGACGACGCCAAGCGGGCCGGTCAGCGCATCGACGATCCCCTGCAACAAGCTCTGGATCGGGGAGAGATCGATGCTTTGAGCAAGCGCAGGCTCTGCGACGAGCAGGAAGAGCGCGAGCGACGCAATAAACAGGTTAGATATGTGCTTCATGAATTTGATCCTTCCAATCGGGCCACGACGGCCATGACACGGGCCACGTGGGTCTGGGTTTCTCGGTAGGGGGGAATGTCGCCATACTGGCGGACCGCATCGGGTCCGGCGTTATAGGCGGCGAGGGCGAGACGGGGATTTCCGAACTCACTCAGCAGCATCGCGAGGTAGCGGGCGGAGCCGTCGAGGTTCTGCAGCGGATCACGCGGGTCGACGCCGAGGTCCCGCGCCGTCGCTGGCATCAATTGACCAAGGCCAATAGCGCCCGCACTCGAGACCGCATCCTGCCGGTAGGCGCTCTCCACCTCGATATTGGCCCGGTAGAGGGTCAACCAATCGCGAACCGAGAGCTCCGTGCGGCGCAGCCCGGGATGACCCGCGTAACGAAGAGCGGTGGCCTCGATGGCCGCCAGAACATCGGCGCGTGGCAGGGGTGCAGGCCGCGAGAGGGCTGCCAATTGGATGTCTTCTGGCTCATCGTCCTGTTCGCCAAAGATCGCCAGATCGTCCGACGCAGACCCCTGTCCAATGCCGTCATTGTAGTTGCGGGCGAAGCTGCCCTGGGAGCGAGACGGGGTCAGAGAGCCATCGCTCTCCATGACCAACACCATTTGAGCAGCGGCGGGACCCGCGAGATACCAGAAAAGAAGAAGGCTACTTGCTGCCGCCCTTGTCGGTTGCAGCCAGCTTGTGCGTTGTCCGTTGGCCTTCCTCGAGCGGCACATCGGCATGGGAGAAACCGATCCCGATAAGGAAGGACACCACGCCCGTGATGGTTTTGAACTCGCGGATCTTGATGTCGTTGTAGGTCGTCCGGGTGCGGGCCGTGACCAGCAGCTTCTCCACGCCCTCGTCAGAGACGACACGCATGATCCAGACCCCATAATAGCTGGGGCCCTTCTTGTGTGCCGACTCCTGGCACAGGATTTCAGCGCTATAGCCGCTTTCCACAAGTTCGCGGAAACGCGCTTCCGTAACCACATTTGGTGCTTCGATGTCCCAGTTCATGGCCCGGCTCACGCTTTCTTCAAACGCGCAACGCCCGGGCATTCCTACTTGAAGCCCAGAGTTACGATAGTATATTATTAACCGCAAGATATAATGCGGCAGATACGGCTGTATCTCGGTTACTCAAACTCTAGGCACGGCCATTGGCGTCTATCAAGGAAAATAGAGGTTTCAGAAACCTGCGGTTGAGCCGATGGGTGGGCATGCAGTCTGTAGCAATGCTTTTGCTCGTTCCGGCTGCAAGCCACGCTGAATCCTGTCTCGCCCCTGTCCGGCCGTTTGTTCCAAGCGATTCGCAAGCGGCCAGTGACTATGCCGATATCATTCGGCGGGACTTTGAGGTCTACATCACGGACATTCAGGACTACTTTCGCTGTCTCGAGCTGGAGCGTGCGCGTGCCTTCGACGAAGCCCGCGAAGTCAGTCAGGACTACGGACGGTTTTTGGAACTGGTGGGGGATTGATGGGCCACTGGGCATGCACCAGACTTGCAGCCCTTGGAAACCAGACGCCGATAACACCCTCAAATATCTACTTTTTAGATAACAGATTTCATCCGCTAGCGACGTCACAAAAGGTATGTGACGCGTGGCGAAAACAATCAGAACAAATGGCCAGTTGGCGCTCGTCCGTGCGTTGGTTGAAGCACGTCAGAATGCGGGTCTCAGCCAGCAGCAGTTGGCAGCCAAGCTCAAGCGCCACCAGTCGTTTGTGGCACGTCTCGAAAGCGGCGAGCGTCGTATCGACGTCGTGGAGTTTACAGTTCTGGCGAGGGTCATTGGCTTTGACAAAAACGAAGTCCTGTCGATTGTCGAAGCCGCCACGGAGCCCGACCACAAAATTTGAAAGCAAAGAAATTTTGGGGCGTTCCGCTTTGGATGTCTCCTCGTGACATCAGCTTCCTCAATGAAGAGCAGTTAGCCAACATCCACCACGTGCGGCCTTCGGCGCAAGTTAGCGCCTTATGATACCACGCCGCAAATTCAGCGCCACAGTGCAGGAAGTCAGTAAACAGTGAACGATGATAAAGGTGAGGGCGTCGCGATCGCCAATCTGATCGGGACCGATGGGTGCAGCATTGTTGGTTGGGTGTATCGATGGACGACAGGCGCCCATGCGGTGATGTGGGACGTCCACGGGCCCCAGCCGGTATCGGAAGCCCGGCCGGATCTGACTGCGGAACAGAAGCAAGAAATCGACTTCGACGGCCTCAAGCGGATCCGAAGAAGCGGCACCAAATAAGCTTACCAGATAGTCGCCACCACTCAATTGGTAGAAAGAGACGGCTGACTCGCCGGACATCGTGGAAGATGGCAAGGTAGGAACTTATGGGGCGCTATCTACCGAGTTGATTTCATCCCGCGAAAGTCAGCTTCTGTGAAGCTGGCAGATCAAATTGTCAAACTTGAGTGTATGCGTATATGGAGCGCACCTGTGGTCTCTGAGGTGCGCTCCATCCATTTACTCGTCTCGCACAATGGCGCTGTAGTCCCCGCGCAGTAACAGGGTGACGGTCACCGCCGCGTCATCGCGATTGCGCCAAAACCAGCCGTGATCGCCCGCGAATGGAGTATCGAAGCTACCGATCCCTTCTGTTTGACCGCGGCCCTTTTCGTATGTGACGGCATCATCGCCCGCGTGAGCATGCAGATCGAAGTTCACTCGTCCGCCGGTCGAGGACCATTCATAGAAGAGGGTTGCGCCTTCCTCCATGGTGACCTTGATCTCAGTGTATTCCCCGGGTTCCAAGGTGAACGTGATCGTGTCTTGCCAGGCCTCCTGCGCGTGGGCGGTGGACACGAATAGCCCGAGGATGTCGTCCATCAGCGATGGCTGGACTTCGCTATGCGTTTCCGCATCGGCTTCTGCTTCTGCCTTCAACTGCTGCTTGATCTCGCCCATTTCGGTGAGGCCCAGAAGCGAGCCGATGCCTGTCGGGTCCCGGCCCAGTTCAGCGGGCATGTAGACGGCCACGCCGATAAAGACCGCGCCGATACCGGCAATGATGGACGACCGGCGAAGCTGCGCCTTGCTGGGAAGGTCTTCGAGCTTGGGTTGTGGTGCATTATACATGGGTAATCTCCTCGATCAGGCTTGTTGTAGGTAGGTGATGTAACCGGCGATCTGGATATAGGTCAGCCAGACCCCCAGCCCGACCATGATCCAGTTGGCATAGGCCGCTTGCCGCAGGAAATTCGGGCTTCGCCGCCAGTATCCCATCACGATCAGAATGACGAAGAGCGCCAAAAGCTGGCCGACCTCGACGCCCACGTTGAACGAAAGAAGGTTGGCAAGCAGGCCGTCGGCTGCGATTTCGTATTCAAGGATTTTTGATGCAAGACCCGTGCCGTGGAACAGGCCGAAGATCAGCGTTGCAGCCTTGGTGTTGGGCTGGAAGCCCAGCCATTTCTGGAACATGCCAAGGTTGTCGAGGGCCTTGTAGATCACCGACAGGCCGATGATGGCATCGATGATATAGGCATTGATGCCCCAGCCGAACCAAACACCGAGAAGCATCGTGACCGAATGCCCGATGGCAAACAGGCTGACGTAAATCGCCACGTCCTTCATGTAGTAAAGGAAAAAGACGACGCCGAGCAGGAACAGGATATGGTCGTATCCCGTGATCATGTGCTTTGCGCCAAGGTAGATGAACGGGATGATATGCACCCCCCAGATTTCCTGGATATAGCCTGCGTCACCGGGGGTGACGTCATGGGCAAGGGCTGCGCTTGTTGACAGCACCAGTGTTGTGAGAATGAACAAGGCAAGACGCGTTGACATGCGACTGAGGCCCCGAGTGAGGGTCTTCATGGGTTTACTCCGCTTTGGATTGAACGTGATCGAGTGCACCGTGGCAAAGCCACGCCGATCATGCGCGCGGAGGTCGGTCTATTCGGAACTGACGAGACGGCCCGCTGAACGCAGATATGCTCAGCCAGATTTCACTGATCGCCGCAACTGGCTCCGGACGTGGCCCTTTTGAGAGAAATGCCTGGTTGTGATCATGGTCGGCCACATCGTGACTGTGGCCGTGCATGGCCCAGTAGAGGTCCTCTTCAAACCCGTGCGAATGGCCATGATCCGCGATCATTTCCAGATGGTCCTGGATTGTCTCAAACACAGCAGGTGTGTGCGTTGCAGTCGGCACGACGGACCAGACGGTCAGCGACAGGCACAGAAGCGTCGCAAACGCTATCCGCCCATATGCCGCAATTGCTCTCATTCGATCTGCCCGCTCAGCCATGCGGCCTCTCGTGAGACCGTCTTGTTCTATCCTCCCTGGGGGGATATCGTTGTTCTATGACAAAGCCGCATGTCCATGCAAGCCATCCCGCCCTGATCGCGCGGCTGAAACGCGCTGACGGTCATCTGCGGTCGGTGATCGCGATGATCGAAGACGGCAAACCCTGTCTCGATATCGCTCAGCAGTTGCAGGCAGTTGAAAAGGCCGTGGTCAATGCCAAGCGGGCCCTGATCCACGATCATATGGACCATTGCTTGGACGAAGACCATTCACCCGCGGACCGCGATGAGCTGAAAGCCATCGCCCGCTACCTCTGAGCCTATCGATGCTGGAGATCCTCGCCGATCGCACCTACCGCCACCTGTTCCTCGCGCAGGTCATGGCCCTGCTGGGCACTGGCCTGGCGACGGTTGCACTTGGGCTTCTGGCCTATGACCTCGCGGACGACGGGGCGGCAATGGTGCTGGGCACGGTCTTTACGATCAAGATGGTGGCCTATGTCGGCATCGCCCCCATCGCCGGGGCCTTCGCGGACCGGGTAAACCGCCGCGCACTCCTGGTTGGGCTCGACGTGGTGCGGGCGGGGGCGGCGCTCTGTCTGCCGTTCGTGACCGAGGTCTGGCACGTCTACGTCTTGATCTTCCTGCTGCAATCGGCCTCGGCTGCCTTCACGCCGACCTTCCAGGCGACTATCCCTGACGTACTGCCCGAGGAGGCGCGCTACACCCGTGCGCTGTCGCTCTCGCGGCTGGCCTACGATCTGGAGAACATCGTGAGTCCGACGCTTGCCGCGCTGCTGCTCGCAGTGATGAGCTACAATTCTCTCTTTCTCGGCACCGTCGCGGGTTTCTCGGCCTCGGCGCTGCTGGTCGTCTCAGTGATGCTGCCGAGCCCGAAGCCATCTGAACCGCGTGGCATCTACGACCGCACGACACGCGGTATCCGCATCTACCTCGCCACGCCGCGTCTGCGTGGGCTTCTGGCACTAAATTTAGCTGCGGCTTCGGCAGGAGCGATGGTGCTGGTCAACTCTGTTGTGCTGGTACGCGGCACACTAGGGCTTTCCGAAAGCGCGCTGGCCTGGACGATGTTCGCGTTCGGCGCGGGGTCGATGCTTGCTGCGCTGCTGCTGCCGCGCCTGCTCGACCGCGTGCCCGACAGGCCCGTAATGGTCGGGGGTGCGGCTCTCATGGTGCTGACGCTTATGGCGCTGGCCGGTGGGATCGCCATTATCGGGCTCGACTGGCCTTTCCTGCTTGGCGCCTGGCTGTTGGTCGGGCTCGGCTACTCGGCTGTGCTCACCCCCTCGGGGCGCCTGATACGCCGCTCGGCACATGCCGAGGACCGGCCTTCGCTTTTCGCCGCGCAGTTCGCGCTGAGCCACGCATGTTGGCTTCTTACCTATCCGCTGTCAGGTTGGCTTCTGACTGTGCATGGAAGTCTGGGCGCGTTGCTTGTTCTTGCAATGCTCGCGGCCAGCGGCCTTTTTTTTGCCCTGTTCGTTTGGCCTGTCGAAGACCTCTCAGAGGTCGAACATACGCACGACAATTTGCCGCTAGATCACCCTCATCTGCAGGGGCATCGCACACACAGCCACTCTTTAATTATCGATGAGAAGCATCCACGTTGGGATACGCATTTTTAGGCTGACCTCTTTGAAATGAAGAAAGCCCGTCGATGTCCTTTACACAGTGAATAGGCTGTTTCAGGTGCCGGAAATTTAGCCGCTTCCAAAGCCCGATGGTGAGAGCGCTCGTTGCCGCAACTGCTGTTGAGCAAGCCTGTATCGGAAGGCTTCAGAGGCGAGCGGCAGCGCCACTCAGTGGATCCTGGGTCACACAACCCTTTCGTTGTGGCATTTTGACTGGTTAGTAATTCACCTGTTCAAAGCCGTAGTTGCCCTCGTAATCACGCCAATCGACGAAGACGGAGCGGTGATAGATACCGGGACAATACTGACCCCAGCGTTCGAGACCTACATGGGCGGCCGGTAGGGCGGTGATCGAAGACCTCTGCCAGGCGAAGCCACCTTGCGTTCCATATGTGCCTAGGACAACGGTGGCGCTACGGTTGCAGTCGCCGTCACGTCCGGATTCGTGCTGTCGCGCATACCGGACATCAAAGACTCGGATAGATCGTACGAAATTGAACTCAGGTCCGCTGATATCGATGTCCGCGCGATCTTGAACGAGCCGGAGGGCCTGGTCGGCGGGAACAAGGTAATCTGGGGCTTCTGGGGTGCGCCAAGCAGCCGCAATAAGGTCAGCGGTATCGTGCGCTGGAAAAGATTGTCGCGGTCCAGTGCTGTTGCTCTGGAAGAACGCATCAAAGATGCGGTCTGCACTGTTTGCTGCTGGAACGGTTTCAAATGACGCGCCCATGGGACAGCGCCAGATTTGAAGCGGCGGTTCAACCGGCCAAGGCGTAATGCGTCGGATGAATTCGGCGCGAGCCCGGGCGCAAGGGACGGAAGCGGGCCACCCGCCAGATAGGCAGAGGAGTATCGCGCAATCGATTGGGTAAGTCTGCGCGCGGGCGGGTGCCGGCAGCGAAAGACCCGTCACGGTGAAAGCGACTGCGGCCGGGTGGAGGAGCTTCTTGAGTAGATGACGCATGCTGAGGGCTCTCTGGAACGAGGCTCAACATACACACAAAAATATACTATCGCAACACTAAGTATAATAACGCATAATGAAGTTTATGTTAAATTGGTTATGATTTTATGATCAGTCCGACGAGCTTCGCCATTTGGAGTTATTACAAGCTACTCTGAGTGTTGCCCGAGATCCAAGTCCTTCAAAAATTCCTGAACTTGCTATGCCATTCGCATTGCGTTTATCTCATCCTCCGGAGCACCAGATTCACGTGACATCGGAATTTCAAGTGCAATAGGAACATTCCCTGAAAACTGCGACAGGATATCGCCAAGCGAGATGTTGCCGTCACCCGGTATCAAGTGTGCCTCTCGGGCAGTGCGCAGCAGCTCGCTCTCCGTATATGGGGGGCACTTCGGCGTCGCACAGATGCAGGAACGGGAAACGCGATGCAGGCGCGCCAACTATGTCCTTCAGGGAACTGTCCGAGCGATCAAAATGCAGCGTATCTAGCAGAACGCCGATATCGTCACGTGCCGTTTTGTCGACGATCTTCAAAGCCGACGAAAGGTTCGGAACAGTCGTCCAGGGAAAGAATTCCAAGACCGGAGACAAGTGATAAGCGGCGGCAATTTCGGCGAAGCGCGCGAGGTTTTGGCTCAGACGATCGAGGTTTGTATCATAAGGCGCGGTCACTATGTAGCGAGCGCCCAGCTTTGCACCTGCTTCCAGAAATGGGGCCATCGCAGATGGATTGAAGTCGGGCGTGAGACGCACGAACTCGATGTCGCTCACCCTAATGCCCGTGTCCAGCAGCGCGCCAAGGGTGTCAGCCATCATGCCAGGATCGTCCATCAACGGATAGCTGGGCGTCGTGTCGTTCACGGCGGTCAGGCGTAGCCCGACAGCGTCGAAACCCGAATTTGCGGCCAGATGGATCAACTTGCGCGGTGACAGGTGCAAGAAAGTCAGGTGGGCAAGTGACAGGCTACGTGTCATATAGCACCTGCAGTATGTTTGCCCGCGATATAGCCAAAGGTCATCGCAGGGCCTAGATTAATGCCCCCTGCCGGATAGTGGGGTCTGCTCAGGCTGAGTGCAGAATGACACCCTAAGCGCCAAGCACGCGTTCCCCGTGGTCGCGCAGGTTGCCATCGGGATCGACGTATCGGTACAGAGTTACAGGCTTCACGCCCAGCTCATGGCATAGCTCAGAAACGGACGTGTCCCTATTCGCCATAGCTGCCTGCGCCATCCGGACCTGAGCTTTGGTGAGTGCGAACTTTCGACCACCTTTGCGACCACGCGCGTGGGCAGCCTGCAACCCTGCCATGGTGCGTTCCCGGATCAACTCGCTTTCAAATTCGGCGAGCGCGGCAAAGATCCCAAATCACAGCCGACCGGCTGCGGTGGTGGTGTCGATCTGTGCTCCCTGACCTGTGAGCACCTTCAGGTCGACACCACGCTCTGACAATACGGTCGTCGTTTTCACAGCTTCCCGATCGGTCGTCTTCCTTGGCATTGGGACGACAGGTTCTCCTGTTCCGCAAGAGAGCCTGACCCAGATTCACGCCGGCTTCGAGCCGGATGCCGCATGGGCCGGACTTCAGGGCACCGCCCATACTCATCCCGGGGTGACCACCACCCCCGGTTGTTACATCAACCTTACGCTTTCGGCAGTTCATCGACGGTTCGCTTTCGCTCGTCTCTCTGGATCGCACCTGACGGGATCATGCCCCGCCGTTTCCACAACGCTCACCACCATCGCTCTTAAAGACAGCAGCTTGTGGTGGTTTGGGAGCGGCTCCTGATAGCCGAACCCGAGGGGCCTACCCTCATCTCTCTTGCAGTTACGTACCTCCTTTCCATGTTCGGACTCAGGACACACGATGGACGGCATATTTGCTGACGATCACATGCGCCACGGTTGCTTCGGTCGGCATGCCGCCTGCGATCAGATGCACCGGGGCCGGAGCTTGTGCAATCCCGCCCTTCACAGGACCGGCAGGCATACTTCGGGGACGGGTAACAATCACGCGGAACTGAGCGGGAACGATGTCGAGGGGCTTTGATGATGTGACCGCCGCTGTTGGCCGCACGGTCACCGCCTCGATTCAATCTGTGCCTGACGGTCTTGCCTGATGACGCCGGGACGGGACTGACACCACACAGTGCCGCAAAGCTGGCCTCCGATCTGAGGCGCTCGGGGTTGTCGCCAGCCGTCAGCAGCAGCTGCGCCGCGCTGTTCAGGCCGATCGCCGTCTGTTCGAGCAGCTCTGGGGCAAGATCCTTGACGATGGCTTCGATCATGTCATCCAGGTCGGCGATTTCGTCATGGAGTTCCAGATAGCGCCGCGCCAGCGATTTGAGCGAGATGCGATAGGCTTCTTCGACCTCCAGATACGCCGTGAGATCAGGCCGCCAAGCTGCCAACGTGCGGATTAACTGCATGCGGTTCATCTGCCGCAGCGGGTCTCGCAACCTGTCGGGCGCGCAGACAATCGTCGTCTGGATCATCTGCAAGGCGATGCGGCGCGCCTGGACGGCCGTCTTGCGACAAACCTTTAGAACACGGAGGCTTTCGACCATTCCATCACGGCTCCTTGGTGTCACTGTGTGCCGTTCGGCAAAGGCGGAATGAGCAGCGCTTTTCGCATCGAAGTGGTCGTTCTTTCCACGTCGGCGTCGGTCATGTTTGTCAGGGGCAGTGACCTCCAGAACCTCGACACCAGCCGCCTGCATGTAACGCAACAATCCTGCGCCATAGCTCTGAGCATTCGATGCCAACGCGTTGTAGGTCGCCAAAAGACCGCATCCAGACGAGCATCAAGCGATACCCATGTCGTGTCGTGGGAAAGCTCTCGACACCGAGAACGCGGTCTTGGTGGTTGACGACCGCAGCCACGTGCAAGTCCTTGTGGGTATCAACGCCGCCGATGACGTGAGATGCTTTTGAGTGTTCGACCATCCTATGATCCTTTCCTGCGGCACATGAACGAGCATCGCTCAGAAGAATGCAGGGACAGGACAGTCATGAGACCGGATAGTCAGGCCCTTCTTGGGTCACGGCGCACCTTTGAGACAAGCTCGCCGCAAGGCGTTCCCGGATGATCGACAGGTCCAGGGAAAGACACGCGTCAGGTCGATCGGAATGAGAGTCAGATCACGCCGAGAAGCCATGCGGCACCAACCCAGCGAATGGTCGATCGGTGTTTGAGTCAAACCACCCGGGAACTGGCACCAATTGTATGACTGTCGGTGTTCATGATCTCGGGCGGTCCGAAGCGGTGGATGGCAACGTTCAGCGCCTCAACGCAAAAGTCGGCCTCAAGCGTGTTCGAGATGCGCCATGCCAGCACCTTGCGGGTGTGCAAGTCCATGATCGCCACCAGATACAGAAACCCGCGCCGCATCGGAAGATAGGTGATATCTGCCGCCCAGACCTGATTGGGTCGATCCACCCGCAAACCGCGCAACAGATAGGGATAGGTCTTGTGCCCTTTCGCGGCTTTGCCCCCTCTCGCACATGCTTCGCATGTGCGAGAGGGCAGCGGGTGTTGGGTTTCTGATAGATCGGCATCAAGCCCATCAGCCGCATCAGGCGACGGATGCGCTTCTCGTTCACCAGATGGCCTTCATTGCGCAGATGCCAGGTCATCCACTGGCCGACAGGGCATTGCTCCGCAATGTCCCGAGAGGCTGGCGGACACCAAAGAAGGGTGTTTCCAGGAACTGCTGGTCAATGTGGCGCATGAGTGCGAGATTCATCGCCGTCTCGCCTTTGGGTTGATAGTAGAACGACGACCGCGAGATCGACAGCAGCTTGCACTGTTTGCCAATCGACAGGTTGGTATTGGCAGGCTCAACCATCTTCCGCCTCACTTGCCGATCCACGTCTTGAGCTTTCGTGACAAAAAATCGTTGGCCACGGCCAGCTCCCCGATCTTCGCGTGGAGCTCCTTCACCTGTTCCTCATCGATCTCGTTTCTCTTGCAGCCACCGCGCTCGAACACACCGAAGGCGCCTTCCAGAAGGGCTCGTTTCCATTGATGGATCATCGTGGGATGCACCCCAAACCGGCTCGCCAGCTCAGCGGCCGTCTCATCGCCCTTCAGGGCTTCCAGCGCGACCTTTGCCTTGAACTCAGGCGCGTGCTGCTTGCGTTTCGACATCTCTGATCTCCTTCTCGTCGAAGATCAGCAGACTGCAAATCGTAGCTTATGTCAGTGTCCGAATTTCGGGGAGTATGTAAGGCGGTTACATCATCAAAGCCTTTCTGATGAACAAAATCAGCGGGTCCTGACGGCATTGTTGCAGAACTCTCTCGTTGGAGGATTCACAACACGAATCCATGGGGTTAGACGGATGTCATGAGCAAGCCCAAGCCCGCCCGCTACCGCACGACGAACTGGTCCGCCTACAACGCTGCGCTCCGCAAGCGCGGGTCTTTGCTGATCTGGCTGGACAAGGAGATGGCCTGGTACGCGCCGCTTGAGGGCCGCCCTGGGCGCCCGCCGGTGTTCTCGAATGCGGCGATCCAGTTCTGCCTATCGATCAAGGTGCTGTTCAAGCTGCCGCTCAGACAGACCGCCGGGATGGTCGCCAGTCTGCTGCTGCTCGCGGGGCTGGACTGGCCCGTTCCCGACTATTCGACCTTGAGCCGAAGGCAGAAGACCCTGAAGGTGCAGATCCCCTATCGCCGTGCAGACGGGCCGCTGAACCTGCTTGTCCCCTCTCAGGCATTGCTGCGCAATACCTTGCCGGGCAGCGGACAGCACCGGCATCAAGTTCCTCGGAGATGGAGAGTGGCAAGCCCGCAAGCACGGTGTTCAGCGACGCCGCCAATGGCGCAAGGTCCATCTGGCCATGGATACCGCCACATCCGACATCCGCGCGGCCGAGTTCACCTCCAGCCGGGAAGGCGACAGTCCCGTCCTGCCAGAACTTCTGAACCAACTCCCGGACGACGAAGACATCGACACCGTGACCGCAGATGGCGCCTACGACACCCGCCGCTGCCACAGTGCCATCATCGCACGCGGTGGCACGGCTATCATCCCGATACGCAAGAATGGCCGAGCGTGGAAGGAGGATTGCCCAGCCGCCCGGGCCCGCAACGAAACCCTGCGCGCCACACGTCACTACGGCTGGGCGTTCTGGAAACGATGGACGGGATACCACACCCGCAGCCGTGTAGAAGCCAGGATGCGCTGCCTCAAGGCTTTCGGCGAGCGCATCGCCGCGAGAGACCCAGATAGCCAAACCGCTGAAATCCACATCCGCGTCGCACTCATCAACCGCTTCAATGCCCTCGGCACCGCCGAGATCGTCCGCGTGGCCTAAACCTGAAGGGGAAAGGGGAAGTCACGCCTCAAGACGCCTTTCTGCAACAATGCCGGTCCTGACCCTAAGTGAACAATAATAAAATCAAAATTTTATTGTGAGATCAACAAGCTGTTATCAGCTCCTAGTTGACGGAACATGGCTGTGTTTTTGTTTCCAGTCTGTTGGATTAGTGCCGAGTTTCCTGTGCCAAAAACAAGTCCAGTTACCTCACTATCGGTGCCATTTTGTGTTACTGCAAAGATGTTATTGTTCCCCAAGACATTGAGATCAATCTGATTGCCTGTTCCCGTTTGTGCCAAAAAACCCGGTTGGGAGTTCGTCGAGGCAAAATTTGGAAGCGTCGGCCAATCTTGTTCAAACCCACCGTTGTGTTTTCCAGAAACGGTGAGGCTGATTTGACTTTGCGGCTCAGCGGAAATTTGAAGCGTATTGCTAGGCGAGCTGGTAATATACAGAACGTTGTCCTGTTCAGCCTTTGCCTCGGTTCCAGCACCCAGTGAAAGCATTATGACCGGGACGCATGAGAGCGCCTGCGACAGCATGAACCTGATACTCATGTCCATAATCTTTACTCCAATAGGAACATCCACGGTTACTACACGACCTGATGTTAGGGTAAAAAAACTGGTCGGCCCACCTATCTAAAGATACCAAATGCCTTAGAGTAAATGACAGCTAACCTAGCGATTATTTAGAAAATTTCTCTGGGAGTCGCGATCAAGCATTCATCTGGGCACACTTATCTTGCAAGCGCAGCGAACTAGGGAAGTTGGTTCTGGCGGATAGCAGGAATCTGATCGTTGCGGCCCTGCCCCTGCCCCTGCGAGTCCCTTGCCAATGACGACAGTCTGCGGGTTTGCCTTTGGTAGTCGTCGGTTTGGGACTTGGCAAGCTCGCGGGGCGCGGAGGCCTCAAATTTCTTAAGCGCCTGCCTCGCTTGGGAGTTTTGTTCCCCAGCGAAGATTGCGGCCTCTCGCCGCTCTTTGGGTGTCCCCAGTTTTTTCCCAGCAGGCCTTTCAACACCACGTTTTCAAGCATCGTGTCTGAGCTAATGTGTCAATCGGCATTGAAGTTTGCCCCCCTATCGGCGTCCATGTTTGGATGCCCCCTTCGATGCAAGGATTTTCTGACTTTCTGAGCGTGTGATCGGGTGCGGTCATGTTTCAGGCCTCTCAGGTGCGGCCATAACATGCCGCGGGCCGGTATGGTGATGCGCGGATCGGAGGCCTCATCAAAATTTCGAGCTCGTGCTCGTTGCACGCCACAGGCTTCCCCGTTCCGGATCTGGTCGATCATTTGCCCATACTAATCGCCGTCCTCCTCACATCGCCGACACTCCGGCCGTCTTGGTCAACAGACCGCGCCGGCCGGATCTCGGTATTCTTCATTTCGCACAAGCATGGCCCAGATCATTCGAGCCATCTTGTTGGCCAGGGCGATGGCGACCAGCATTCGTGGCTTGCGGGCCAGCATTCGAGAAACCCATGAACCCGGCCTGCCTCCATCTCGGCCCCGCCAATGCACGACGGACATGGCGCCCACGATCAGCAAGCGCCTGATGTCGCGCTGGCCCATCTTCGAGGTGCGGCCAAGTTTCTGCTTTCCGCCACTCGAATGCTGCCGGGGAACAAGCCCGAGCCAGGCCGAGAAATCGCGAGCCCGGCGGAACTCGCGCAAGTCGGGCGCGAAGGTTGTGATCGCCATGGCGCAAATCGGTCCAATCCCCGGCATCGTCTGAAGCTTGCGCGCGACATCGCTTTCCTTCGCCGCAGCCGCAATGCGGGTGTTCAGATTGTCGATTTCGGCGCTTAGTCCGGCGATCCGGTCGAGGTAGAGCCGCCCCATGTCTCGGACGAGGTCTGGAAGGCTTTCATCTTCTTCGATGCGCACGGCGAGGTGATGGACATTGCCGATACCTTTTCCCAGAACGATGCCATGTTCGGCAAGGTGCCCCCGGAGTGCATTCACCAACTGGGTGCGCTGTCCGACAAGCAGATCGCGAGTGCGGAAGAGCATTGCCTGCGCTTGCTGTTCGGCGGTCTTCACCGTGACACCACGCATCGTCGGGCGCTGTGCGGCCTCGGCGATAGCCTCGGCATCAGCCACATCGTTCTTTTGTCGCTTTACGAAGGGCTTCACATAGATTGGCGGAATAAGCCGAACCTCATGGCCGTCCCGCGTTAGTTCCCGGCCCCAGTAATGTGCGGTCCCGCAGGCCTCCATTGCCACGACGCACTGCGGCAAGCCCGCCATAAACTTCGCAAACTGCGGCCGTGATAACTTCTTGCGAAACAGGACCCTCCCATCCGCCGCAGCTCCGTGAACCTGAAAGACCTGTTTTGCCAGATCAACGCCAACGATGCTAACCTCATCCATGGATGCCTCCTCTTTCTATGGTGACTTCAACATCACCATCTTGGCACATTGCGATGCCGTCGGGTGGGGGCATCCACTCCATCAAAAGTGACCCCCTTGTGCTGAGCAGGCCCGGCGCTGCGTAGCCCTCACATAGCGCAGCGGCGGCGGGCCTGCGGTGTTTCGGATTGGCGCTATGCGCGGTTCTTAAAGCGCCAGCTTTCGTTTCCGGTTTCGACGATCTCGCAGTGGTGCGTAAGCCGGTCGAGCAACGCGGTTGTCATCTTGGCATCGCCGAAGACGCTGGGCCATTCGCCGAAGGCCAGGTTGGTTGTGACGATGATGGATGTGCGTTCGTAGAGTTTGCTGATCAGGTGGAACAGGAGCTGTCCGCCGGTCTGAGCGAAGGGCAGATAACCCAGTTCATCGAGGATCAGGAAGTCGTGGTGGGAGATGAGATCGGCGGTCCGTCCCTGGCGTTCTGCGCGGGCTTCTGCGTCCAGCTTGTTCACCAGGTCTACCACATTGAAGAACCGACCCCGGTGGCCCTCCCGGATGCATGTTTTGGCGATGCTGACGGCGAGATGGGTTATGCCGGTGCCTGTGCCTCCGATCAGGACAAGGTTGGACTTGCCCTGAAAAAGTGGAGAGCACCAACTGAGGAACCAGGAGGTGTTCTATGGGAAATGGCAACAGACCGACGCCGGAGTTTCGGCGGGAAGCAGTCAGACTGGCACTGACCCGCGGTCGGACGCGGCGGGAGATCGCGGAAGATCTGGGGATTGGACTTTCGACATTGACGCGATGGCTCAGTCGCGAGCGGGATGCCAGTGATCCGGTCGAGGCTTCGGTCGACGTGCATGCTGAGTTGAAGCGGTTGCGACGCGAGAACGCAGTGCTGAAACAGGAGCGCGACATCCTAAAAAACCGTTCCGGGCCGCAGCCCGCCTGTGCGCGGTAGTAACAGCTTGTGCTATGTTGTGCCCGAAGGGCAGTTGCCGATGGCTTATTGGTGGGCTGGACCCCGTTAAAAAACGTGGCACATGGGCTGATGCGCACTTGAGAGTGGTGACGCCGCCATTGCGGTGATCCCGGTTAGGAAGATGACGAACTTGCATGGCCCACGCCCTTCGCCTTGAACGGAGGAGATGCCATGACAAAGCGTAAGACCGGCGGCCACCCGGATTTGAAGATGGTCAACCCCAATGCGGCTGCGATCGATATCGGATCAACCATGCACATGGCGGCTGTGAACCCTGACACCGACATCATGCCCGTGCGCGCCTTCGGGACATTCACCCAAGATTTGCATCACCTTGCTGATTGGTTCCGGTCGTGCGGCGTCACCAGCGTGGCAATGGAATCGACCGGTGTTTACTGGATTCCGGCCTTCGAGATCCTGGAGGCGCATGGGTTCGAGGTTATCCTTGTGAATGCCCGCTACGCCAAGAATGTTCCGGGCCGCAAAACCGATGTCAGCGATGCCGGATGGCTGCGACAGTTGCACTCGTATGGGTTGCTCCGCGGCAGCTTCCGACCTGAGGCCGAGATCGCCACTCTGCGCGCCTACATGCGCCAGCGCGAACGACTGACAGAATACGCTGCCGCGCATATCCAGCACATGCAGAAGGCGCTCATGGAGATGAACCTGCAACTGCATCATGTCGTCTCTGATATCACGGGCGCGACCGGCATGCGGATCATCCGTGCCATTGTCGGCGGCGAGCGCGATCCTGAGGTTCTTGCCGCGTTCCGGGATGTCCGCTGCAAGTCATCAATGGACACGATCAAAGCGGCGCTGGTCGGCAACGACCGTGAGGAGCATGTCTTTGCTCTGACACAGTCGCTGGAACTTTATGATTTCTACAAAGCGCAGATCGAAGCGTGCGACAGCAGGCTGGAGGCCGCAGTTGGGGCGCTGACGGCCCGTGCAGACGGAGAACTGGCCCCACTGCCCAAAGCGCGGATCAAGGGCACGCAACACAATGCGCCGTCCTTCGATGTGCGAGCTGCGCTCTATGGCGCGTTAGGCACGGACCTTACACAAATCCATGGCCTTGGGCCATCGCTGGCGCTGAAGCTGGTGGCCGAATGCGGCACGGATTTGCGGGCCTGGAAGAGCGCCAAGCACTTCACGTCGTGGCTCTGTCTGGCACCGGGCAACAAAATCTCTGGTGGCAAGCTGCTGTCCTCCCGGACACGCCGATCCTCCAGCCGCGCCGCCGCGCTTCTGCGTCTGGCTGCCGTCACGATTGGCCGAAGTGACACAGCCCTGGGTGCATTCTATCGACGCCTCTCGGCACGGATTGGCAAACAAAAGGCGGTGACCGCTACGGCGCGCAAAATAGCAGTCTTGTTCTACAACGCCATCCGACATGGCATGACCTATCAGGATCAGGGAGCCGCGGCGTATGATGAACGACACCGGCAACGCGTGCTCTCGAACCTCCAACGGCGCGCCAAGACTCTCGGTTTTGCATTGGCGCCCATTCCCGAGACAGAGGCTGTTTCTTAGGAAAGCCGCAGCCTTCTTCGCGAAAGACGCAAGTCGATGAGCTTTGCTTTCATCGAGGCGGAGAAGGCCAGCTTTCCCATCAGCGGCATGTGCCGTGTCCTGGGCGTCAGCCAGAGTGGGTTCTTCGCCTGGCGCGGCCGCCCGGCTTGTCAGCGTCAGAAGCAGGACCTGATCTGTCTTGCCCATATTCGCACGGCCTTCGCCCTGTCGAACGGCACCTATGGCAGCCCGCGGATGCACCGGGACCTCATCGACGACGGCCACCGGATCGGGCGTCACCGAACGGCCCGGCTGATGCGGGAGAATGGCCTCGTGGCCCGTCAGAAGCGGCGGTTCAAGCGGACCACGGACAGCGAACACGCCTGGCCGGTCGCCCCGAACCTGCTCGCCCAGGACTTCGAAGCCGAACAGCCGGATCGGAAATGGGGCGCCGACATCTCCTACATCTGGACGGCGCAGGGCTAGCTCTATCTCGCGGTCGTGCTCGACCTCCACTCGCGGCGGGTCGTCGGCTGGGCGACGAGTGACCGGCTGAAGCGCGGCCTCGCAGTCGAGGCTCTGCGTCGCGCCATTGTGAACCGCGAACCTGCACCGGGGATGATCCATCATTCCGATCGTGGATCGCAATACTGCTCTGTCGACTATCAGGCCGCGCTCCGAAAACGCGGCATCCTGATCTCCATGAGCGGCAAGGGGAACTGCTACGACAACTCGATGGTCGAGACCTTCTTCAAAACCATCAAGGCGGAGCTGATCTGGCCGATCGCATGGCAAACCCGCCAGCAAGCCGAAAACGCAATCGCCAGATACATCGACGGGTTCTATAATCCCGTCAGGAGACATTCATCGCTCGGCTTTCTAAGCCCCATCGCATTCGAGAGAAAGGCCCGGAAAGTGAGCTAAACGCTCTCCACTAAATCAGGGCAAGTCCAACCAGCCAACCCCGCCCCAAGATCGCCCCGTGGCGGTCCGATCTGGATGAGATGCTGGCCGAGAATGACCGGCAACCCAAACGCCAGCGGCTGACACTGGTTCGGATTTACCAAGAGCTGCGCAACCGGGGTTATGACGGCAGCTATGATGCGGTGCGGCGCGTTGGTCGAAGGCGACCCGGGAAGCTTCCGCCGCTGCCTATGTGCCGCTGAGCTTTGACCTTGGGGAAGCCTACCAGTTCGACTGGAGCCACGAGGTTGTCCTGATCGATGGCGTCACCACGACCGTCAAGGTCGCGCATGTCCGCCTGAGCTATAGCCGGATGCCGTTTGTCCGGGCCTATCCGCGTGAGACGCAGGAGATGGTCTTGATGCCCACGACAAGGCGTTCGCCTTCTTCGGTGGGCCCTGCGCCCGGGGCATCTATGACAACATGAAGACCGCTGTGGATGTAGGTCAGCTTCTCGCCGAGGCGCGACTTACCCGAGATACGCAGACGCTGTGCCTGCATCCAATCACCGAACTCGGCCACGAGGGGCGCGCTGCGGGCCGGACGCTTGAGCAATTTGAGGGCTCCGCGCCCGGCGCGCTTGCCCAATCAGACGACGGAGAATATGAAAACCAGATCCGCAGACTCTCGTTATGAATAAGGGAGCCTAGGGGGGCAGGTCACGAACCTTGAGGTGATCGCTGCCGGTCACCCAGACAGCAAGATCGACGATCTGCTTCCCTAGAACTTCAACCCGTCAAGCTGATCCCGCGTGGGGCGCAGACACCGCTTACAGGGTTCAACCATTTGCGCAAAAAGAACAATAGAGGAACAAATGCGGTGTGGATTTCACGAATCTGGAAAACCAGAGCCGCGCTTACCAGGATCGTTGCTTGAAGCGTTTATACTTCAGCGTGGCCTTGTTGCACAAATCGGCTGATGTGCGAGCTTTCCCCTTCCCCGGACGGACTTACTCTACGGGCTCTGTGACGGGGATTCCAAGTGCCGTGTAGCCGTTGAGCACGGCGATACGCACCTGCAGCTCGGCGACCTGGCGCTCGAAGTCTCTCGCCATCAGGGATTGGCCGAGCAGCTTGATGCAGTTCATCTTGCTCTCGACACGGCTCCGGCGGTGGTATCCGCTCCACCGTCGCCAGATGGCGCGGCCCAGGTATTTCGAGGCGCGCAGCGCTTCGTTGCGGGCGATGGCGCCCGGGCTCGTAGGCCGCCACGACTTGGCATTCTTGCGGGGCGGGATGATTGCAGCGGCACCGCGCGCGGCGATTGCCTCGTGGCATTTCCGGGTGTCGTAGGCGCCGTCTGCGGTCACCGAGGCGATCTCTTCGTCTGCCGGGATTTGGTCGAGAAGGTCGGACAAGACTGGCGCGTCGCCGATGTTGCTTCCGGTGACCTCGACGGCCCGGACCTCCAGCGTTTCCTCGTCGATGCCGATGTGTATCTTGCGCCAGATACGGCGCTTGGAACCACCGTGCTTACGGGCATTCCACTCACCTTCGCCCTCAGCCTTGATACCGGTGCTGTCGATCAGCAGGTTCAGCGGACCCGCGCCGCCACGGTAGGGGATATTCACGTTCAGCGCCCTTTGGCGGCGACAGAGCGTGCTGAAGTCCGGCACGGTCCAGTCCAGCCCGACCAGGCGCAAGAGGCTCTGAACGAACCCCGTCGTCTGTCGCAGAGGCATGCCAAAGAGCACCTTCATCGTCAGGCAGGCCTGGATCGCGGCATCGCTGAAGCTCTGTTGGCGACCGCGCTTCCCGGTCGGCGGAGGGACCCACTCCATCTCGGGATCGAACCAGATCGTCAGCGATCCGCGCTGACACAGTGCTTCATTGTAAGCCGACCAGTTCGTGGTCTTGTACTTCGTAGGGGCCCAGCTGCTCATGCCTCCCAGCTATCATGCTGGATTCATGCAGTGAATCCCCCAACCGATTTGTGCAACAAGGCCCTTCAGCGTGGCTCTGATGATGTGACCGCCCCCCCGACGGCAACAATGTGCCAAGGTGGGTCTGCGATGATCCACAAAGGAGGACGGTCATGCCTTCACCTCAATTCATGACATTCCCCTACTCCTGATTTTCAATACGCAACTGCTCTATTGTGTAACCGCGTGACAACAATTCTTTGAACCAAAAGGGCTTACGTCCCCGGTTCCCGCAGGTCTGGTCTGGGTTTTCAGGATTCCTGTAAACCGGTTCAACTTCAAAACTTTTTACGTCCATTAATCTAGGCCCCATTACTTCTGAAAGAGATGAAAATCCCAATTCTTTAGCTAATGCAGTCATTTTTTCAATTGCCAATTTTTTCCGCCTGTTATGGTAGCTCATTATTGCCTTTTTCACCTCTCCCTGCATTGCCTCCAGCTCTTGGAGAGATAGTTTGTCATAGTCAATTTCAGTCATGATCATTCTCCCGGTTCATACTGACCCGACGTTAACCGCCAAGGCCACTGGTCTATTCCGCCACATCGCCTTGGCAACAATAATTGCCACTAAGGCACTCGCGCCTTCTCGCATCACCCGATAAACTGGAGCGCCGGATGCGCCGAAATCGATCGGGCAGTCCAAAACCAAGACACTTTTTTTTCTGTTAAGTACGCTACAATTAGCTTCGACCAAATAGAAGTTGCTCCCTACATTTTTGTAGTAAGACGTGACCACTCTTTCACCCAACTGCATGGGCCCGTCGGAAATATTTAGAGTAGGGAAATTCCCAGGCACGGCATCGGAAAATGTCAAAACCGCAACATCATAATTTATATTTTCAACTGTTCTAAGCCCGATTTCAAAGCCGGGAAGCATTTCAGAACTTAAAACTTGGTTATTCACCGGCGCGATATCCGCTTCCCTCACCACATGGATACTTTTAGCATTTACAACCCCGCTACCATCTTTATTGTACAAACAGTGCGCGGCAGTTAATGCTCTACGTTCATCAATTTGCACTCCGGTGCAAAACGCACCTGGAAGGCCAACATTTACCAGTCCGGCTGGTGCAGGGCTAAAAATGGAGCGCGACAGATTAAGATCTCTACTCGCGCACGCACTGATAGATGTAATTGTGACCAAAGCGGATATGAGGCTATATACTCGCATGTTAGTGTGTTCTTACTTGTGACCCACTTAATGCAAGTCTCTCCTTGACCAGAAATCGACTCTTGAAGGGAAGCGCAATTCTCAACAGTTTATTTTTAACCTTCCTTCTCTGAGCTTGCAGCTGGTACAATGCACTCATTTTTCACCCGTCACAAATATTAGTTTTTATTTTTACAGCCCGGTAGGGCGCGTGTAGATAGACACTGGAGCCTCGAAAGCATCAGTATTTGTTTCCGTAGAAACTCCGCATGCAGCCCTTTCCGCCCGCAGTGCGCTTTCGATTTTCTCCCAGAGGCCAACCATAGACCACCGCCGGTACTGTTGGTACACCGCCATCCAATTTCCGTATCTTTTGGGTGTGTTACGCCAAGACTCACCCGTCCGCATAACCCAAAAGATTCCGTCGAGAGTACGGCGGTAACTAGAGGGTTTGCGACCGTGCGAAGCCCGTACATCCCAAAGAAATGGTTCATAAAATGCCCATTCTTCATCGGTCATAAGATCAGACATAGACTTCACCTTATTTAAGTTTTCACAAGTTTCGTCACTTCGGACACCCTGACCGTTTACCTCTGCTTCAACGACAATATTTTGCCTTCTTTCTTGCATGCTGCGTATGATGTAGTTGCTTGTGCAATTGCAAACTCAACAGAATAAGGGTCATCAAAATCGGACAGTGGCGCCAAACCAGTCAAGGCCTTAGCCCGCTTCCCATGGCGATCCAGTTGGTCATTATAGAACAATATCGTCGGGACAGGATATTTCTCAAAATTGGAATTTTTCAAAAACCTATAAACCTGTTTTTGCCCCCCTACTCCCTCTACATCTATGAACAAGATTGAGCCTTCGTCACGCCAAGATGACTTAAGCCCCTCAGACAGATCAGCATAGATAATTTTTGCGCCACGTCTTGTGAAGTACTCAAACACACAAGAGCTTACCTCATTGGGGCAACCCAAGTATACCACTGTTTTCAAATCATTCATGTAGCTCTCTGCAGATCGTAGTACTGGGATTTTTCTTGCCGTTTTCATATCAAACTCTTAAACTTGAAGGCCGGCCTCGCGAATTGCGAATGCAACCTGTGTTCGGTTGGTTGCCTTCATTTTTTTGAATATTGATCGAAGGTGCATTTTAACTGTTGGCTCAGACATCTCCAGCTCATACGCGATTATCTTATTTGACATACCTTTACTAACGAAAGCAGCGATGGATTGCTCTCTAGGAGTGAGATTCCACGGGTTGTCCATGCCATCTTCGTGTACGATCAGATCAGTCGGTATATATATGCCACCGCTGACTATAAGATCCATCACAGATTTGAAACTGTTCAGGTGCGTAGTTTTTGGGATATACCCTGATACACCCAACTTAAGTGCATCTCTTACAAACTGGTATGTCAACCCAGAAGACATCAACGCGACTGGCGTTGGCTTTGCAGATCGACACACTTCTTTTATTGATTTCAGACCCAACATTCCCGGCATTTTTACGTCTAACAGAATTATGTCAAAAATATCCGGCCCATGATGATCAAGGAGTTCACACAGACCGTTCTTGTCGTGGCTTTTGTAAACGGCACAGCCTTGATTTTCAAACACTGTGGCCAGTGCATCGCACAAGACTGCATGGTCATCTGCTACTAATATTGTTTTTGTGTCTGCGCCTACTAACGTTTGACTCACCACCAAACCCTTTTTCGACTTTTCCGGTGCGAAAAGCGGATATTGTCATTTGGGATATGCAGCAACCTAACCTTAAGGGTAGATTAAGTACCAAAAAGATGAAAAATTTTTCTTGATTTCAGGCCAAAGCCTCCTAAGAGATGCGCTGGGTCTGTTGTGCGGTTCGAACCGCACCGTGTTTGCCGGAGGCTTCAAATCCTGAATAGGATGAAGCCACAATGAGGCTCTGATGATGTGACCGCCCCCGACGGCATCAATGTGCCAAGGTGGGGCTGCGATGATCCACAAAGGAGGACGGTCATGTCGGAGATTTCCACGGTCGGGCTCGATCTGGCGAAGAATGTGTTTCAGTTTCATGGAGCCGACGGTGCGGGCCGAACGGTCATGCGAAAGAAGCTGCGGCGAGCGCAGGTGCTGGAATTCTTCCGCCAGTTGCCATCTTGTGTCGTCGCGATGGAAGCGTGCGGAGGGGCCCATTACCGGGGCCGCGAGATCGGCATGCTGGGACATGAGGTGCGGCTTGTCCCGCCCGCCTACGTGAAGCCCTTTGTGAAGTAATGGAGAGGTGATCATTACTTGACATAGGGCCGGACATACAGCGGCGACATCAGACGAGGCTCATGTCCATTCTAAAGACAAAAGCGCCCGATGTGATGTGCGCCACCGCAGGCTTCCATCGCAACTACACACGGCAGAAGCCCATCCAGAAAGTCCAGCAGCCGATGCCGCTGGAGACGTTTGCGAAACACGACCGCTCCTGCTTCGTTCAGCCCGGCCAGACTGCAAACGGTCTTGCCCAGATCAATGCCCAGAATCTTGATGTCCATCAGATGCTCCCCTCTCCACCTATGCCCGCAACGATAGCAGCGGATTGGTGGGAAGGCAGTTCATCCCATTAGCTCAAGCGGGTAAGCGCAGCCGCAACAAGCTTTCAACGAACCCCGTCGTCTGCCGGAGCGGCATGCCGAACAGCACCTTCATCGTAAGACAAAACTGAATTGCCGCATCGCTGAACTCGCGCTGGCGGCCGCGCTTGCCGGTCGCCAGGGCAGACCATTCCATTTCGGCATCAAACCAGATCGATAGCGAACTGCGCTGCTTCAGCGCCGTGTTGTACGAAGGCCAGTTCCTGATCTTTTACTTCGTAGGTGACCAACTGCTCATGACAGCCAGCTATCACGCTGGGTTCAAACAGTGAATCCCTCAGCCGATTTGTGCAACATGTATAACCGCCCCTTGCGCAAGAGGAATCTTCAGAGCTGATTTTGGCGCGTCACCTGGTGCTGACATGTATCCGGCCTCATGATGCGGCGTTCCAGATGCCGCGGGCCCGTATGGTGTTCGAAGGTCGGGTCCAGATCAAAGCCGCGTGCTCGATGGCACTCTGTTGCGCACTGGTTCTCCCGATCCCGTCTCACGACTATTGCGCCAAACTGCTCCTTGTCCTCATACGCTCCGACGCCCTCGCGACCTACAGCGGGCTTATGCCGCCGCGGCCGGAGACTGATAGACGCCACCCCGGGGCCATCAAGGCCCAGACGATACGCGCCATTTTATTCGCCAGCGCAACACTCACCAGCATTGGTGGCTTGCGTGACAGCATACCGGCCAGCCAGGTGCTGGTTGGGCCTCGGCATGAACATGTCACTTTTTGATAACGCTGTTTGCGCCGATGATCAGCAAACGTCTGAGGGACCGCTCGCCCATCTTCGTCGTGGCTCCGAGCCGCTGTTTGCCGCCTGTCGAATGCTGACGGGGCACCAGACCCAGCCAGGCAGCAAAATGCCGGGCCTTGCGGAAACTGTCTGGTGGTGGCGCAAGGGTCGCTATGGCCGTGGCAATCAGAGGGCCAGGGCCGATGCCCGGCACCGTTATCAGGCGTCGTGCCACGTCGTTCTCCTTGGCGCGACGGGTGATCTCGGTATCGAGCTTGCCGATCTCTGTCTCCAACTACCCCAGTGTCGCGACCAGAACCTTGAGGGTAGGAATGGCGTCGGCAGGCAGATCGCATCCTAGACCTTCGATAATTGCAATTAGCTTGGTGGCGTTGGCCGCCCCTTGCGGCACGACCTGCCCGAACTCGCTCAAATGCCCTCGAAGAGCATTGATGGCCTGGGTCCGCTGCCGGATCAGAAGCTCGCGCACGCGAAACACCATCGCCGCGCCCTGCGTCTCTTCGCTTTTCACAGGCACGAACCGCATCGTTGGACGCAATGCCGCCTCGCAAATCGCCTCGGCATCGGCCGCATCGTTTTTCTGACGTTTCACGAATGGCTTCACGTAGGCGGGCGGGACAAGCCGCACCTCATGTCCCAGCATGCCGATCTCGCGGACCCAGTAATGGGCCCCTCCGCACGCTTCCATCGCGACGACACAAGATGGCAACTGGCGGAAGAACTCCAGCACCTGCGCTCGCCGCAACTTCTTGCGCAGGACCGCACGACCATTGCCGTCGGCCCATGCACCTGGAACACATTCTTCGCCAGATCGAGCCCGACCGTTATAATCTCCGACATGACCCTCCTCCTTTGTGGATCATCGCAGACCCACCTTGGCACACTGTTCTTGCCCCCTGAAACTGGTCCAAGCTGAGTGCGAAATTTTGGGTACATTTCTGGCAACAGAGGAGTGTACCGATGCCGAAGAAACGATTTAACGACGAACAGATTGCTTTCGCATTGAGGCAGGCAGAAGCTGGAACGACGGTCGGCGAGATATGCCGGAAGTTGGGCATCGCCGAAGCGACGTTCTATCGCTGGAAGAAGGTTTATGCCGGGATGGGTGTGTCGGAGATCCGAAGGCTGAAGCAGCTCGAGGACGAGAATGGCAAGCTGAAACGGCTGGTCGCAGATCTGACTTTGGACAAGTCGATGCTGCAGGATGCTCTGCGAAAAAAGTGGTGAAGCCTGTTCGACGTCGCGAGGTTGTCCGACATTATCAGCATGTGTTCGAGGTGTCGGAGCGTCGGGCATGCCGGGCCATGGGCTTCGGGCGGGCTTCTCACTGATACCAATCCAGGCGCGATCCTGAGGTGGAACTACGGATGCGGTTGAAAGAACTGGCTGAAGCCCGCGTCCGATACGGGTATCGCCGCCTGCATATCTTGCTGTAGCGCGAAGGGTGGCACGTGAACCACAAGCGCCTGTACCGGCTGTATTGCGAAGAGGGCCTGTCGATCCGAACGCGCAGCCCGAAGCGACGGCGTGCCTGCCGGTACCGATCCGGCCGATCAGACGCCGACGGCATGAACGATGTCTGGGCGATGGACTTTATGTCGGACCGGCTGTTCGACGAAAGACCGTTCCGGATTTTGACCATCGTGGACTGCTTTACGAGAGAAGCTCTCGCGACCGCTGCGAGGACGACGTTCCGAGCCTACCAGGTGATTGATGAACTGGATCGGCTGGCACGGGTCAGGGGGAAACCCAGGAGCATTCGAGTCGACAACGGACCGGAGTTCGCCGGCCGACTGCTCGACCAATGGGCTTACCTGAACAAAGTCGAGCTGGACTTCTCCCGGCCTGGAAAACCAACGGACAACGCCCGTATCGAGGCCTTCAACAGCCGCCTCCGCCAAGAATGTCTTAACGCGTCATGGTTCCTGTCCATGGACGGCGCTCGAACCCGGATCAACAACTGGAGAACAGATTACAACGAAACCAGGCCGCATTCATCGCTCGGAAACTTGACGCCAAGCGAATTTGCGTCCCAACTGAAGGAAACCCGAAAGGTCGCATGAAGCCTGGACCAGAAACGGGGTGAGATCCAATGGCTGAGCGGGCTTTACACAAAACTGGAGGAGATTCAGGGGCTCATGTCAAGACCTCAAAGTGATCCAAATGCGACACTGGCTGACTAAATGAAAATCGATAGATATCTTGTGTCAAGCTCGGAAGAATGGTTGTCCTTTTCAAGCCGGAGATCTGCTGTTTTTGTAACGGCCCCTGCCGATCACTGCTCGATCATGCCCTACTCCGGTTATACCTTACCACGCCAGTTCCCGCACTGGCGTGGTTTTTTATAGGGTCGGACTCTTTTCTTGGCCACACCAGGAAACGTCGCCCTAGTGTTCCGAGGTCAACATTTGGTACTGACATAGACTTCCCCTGATGTGGTCGAGGGCATCGGGAGCGCGGCGCTCGCGGGTGATGATGTCCTCGGCGGTCTTGCTCCAGGCAAAGGGCATTGCGTTATCGATCTAGGGAAGCCGCAGCAGAACGCTTTTATCGAGACATTCAACGGCAGCCTGCGCGACGACCTGCTGAACGAGGAGATATTTGACACCCTGGCCGAAGATTCAGAACCGGGTGATGCGGGTGTCCCGGGCGAGCTGACGGCTTTTGATTGTGCGGCAGGATCGGCCCAAGGCATCAAGGCGGCGATGTTCTTGTCGAGGTGCCCACCTGCCAATTTGGTGAACAAGTCAACCATATAGGCATAGGGTTCGACTCCGTTCTTCCGGCAGGTTCCGACAAGGCTGGCAAAAGAAGCCCAGCTACGCGCCCCGTCATCGTGTCCGGCAAAAGCGCGTTTCGGCATGTCATGGCCGGGCTTCTGATCGCCTTTTCGACCAGGTTGGAATCCATGTCGACATGGCCATCGTCCAAGAACAGACGGAATCCGTCCTGGCGTCGGAATATGTAGGCCAGCGCCTTGCCCAGATTGGACTTGCGCGAGACGCGAGCGGCCTATGCGGTCAGCCAGGCAAAGAAATCGTCGATCACCGGGCGGGACCGTTCTTGCCGAACAGCGCGGCGGTCATCTGGCGGCGGCCTTGTTGCACAAATCGGCTGATGTGCGAGCTTTCCCCTTCCCCGGACGGACTTACTCTACGGGCTCTGTGACGGGGATTCCAAGTGCCGTGTAGCCGTTGAGCACGGCGATACGCACCTGCAGCTCGGCGACCTGGCGCTCGAAGTCTCTCGCCATCAGGGATTGGCCGAGCAGCTTGATGCAGTTCATCTTGCTCTCGACACGGCTCCGGCGGTGGTATCCGCTCCACCGTCGCCAGATGGCGCGGCCCAGGTATTTCGAGGCGCGCAGCGCTTCGTTGCGGGCGATGGCGCCCGGGCTCGTAGGCCGCCACGACTTGGCATTCTTGCGGGGCGGGATGATTGCAGCGGCACCGCGCGCGGCGATTGCCTCGTGGCATTTCCGGGTGTCGTAGGCGCCGTCTGCGGTCACCGAGGCGATCTCTTCGTCTGCCGGGATTTGGTCGAGAAGGTCGGACAAGACTGGCGCGTCGCCGATGTTGCTTCCGGTGACCTCGACGGCCCGGACCTCCAGCGTTTCCTCGTCGATGCCGATGTGTATCTTGCGCCAGATACGGCGCTTGGAACCACCGTGCTTACGGGCATTCCACTCACCTTCGCCCTCAGCCTTGATACCGGTGCTGTCGATCAGCAGGTTCAGCGGACCCGCGCCGCCACGGTAGGGGATATTCACGTTCAGCGCCCTTTGGCGGCGACAGAGCGTGCTGAAGTCCGGCACGGTCCAGTCCAGCCCGACCAGGCGCAAGAGGCTCTGAACGAACCCCGTCGTCTGTCGCAGAGGCATGCCAAAGAGCACCTTCATCGTCAGGCAGGCCTGGATCGCGGCATCGCTGAAGCTCTGTTGGCGACCGCGCTTCCCGGTCGGCGGAGGGACCCACTCCATCTCGGGATCGAACCAGATCGTCAGCGATCCGCGCTGACACAGTGCTTCATTGTAAGCCGACCAGTTCGTGGTCTTGTACTTCGTAGGGGCCCAGCTGCTCATGCCTCCCAGCTATCATGCTGGATTCATGCAGTGAATCCCCCAACCGATTTGTGCAACAAGGCCATATCGTTACCTCAATACACGACACTAAAATATACTTAAGATAGGGGTCAATTATCCTCCTCAAGCCGATACGATGAATTTCTAATTGGGGAGCATATCCGTGAACAAACTCGTAGACATCAGAACTTATACAGTAGGTATTGTCGGCCCGTGCAGCAACAACATTTTAGATTTGAAGGACAACCTGTCCGCACGCGGAAACACCTCTATTCGATTCACTTCGTTGTTGAATCTAAACACCACACAAGTAGGCACTAGGCCAAAAATTAATCGCCTTTTTGTCGATGTTGATGGTTTAGGCGGAATTGAGGCTATTATCGATGATTTACTGGATCTTCGGCGATTTCTGCCGAGGATGCCGGTAATACTGATCTCATCAGAGTTCTCTCGTGATGAGTTCGACCTGACAAGGATTTCTGTCTGCGATTGTAGTTTGAAGGCTCCGCTGTCGCCTGCCTCTGTAGATCACGCTATCGTGCAGTCTCGTGTGAACAATATGGTCTGGGTAAAAAAATATGTGAACCCCTGACTCAGATCGAACCTAAGTTCGAGGACAGTGCTTTGATATATGAGCTAATGGGATGAACTGCCTTTGACCTGCCCCCCGAGGCTCCCTTATTCATAACGAGAGTTTGCGTATCTGGTTTTCATATTCTCCGTCGTCTGATTGGGCAAGCGCGCCGGGCGCGGAGCCCTCAAATTGCTCAAACGTCCGGCGCGCTTCCGCGGGTGTTTGGTTGCCGAGCGATGAGTGCGGCCTGACGTTTTCTGCCCGACTGGTCCACGCTTCAATATCGTCAAGTGTTCGCATCGCCGTCAGAATTGCGCTGCTCATCCCATCCAACCAGCGGGCCAAGCGTTCGGTTGGCATACCCGAGACAAGCAGTCCCCCTGCCCCGCCCATAGCCAGTGGCGCGAAGACGGCGCCGCTTCCGTCGCAGGCCGCGATCCTGGACGCGGTGACGGCGGCTTCGATCTGGTCGCCGTGCTGTCCGAGGCCCGCCAGACTCCAGAGATGAAAGCCCATGCAAGCCCGGGTGATTGGGTGGAGCTCGGCTTCGGCTGTCATTACATCCAGCCATCCGCCCGCGTGATCTTCGAAACGCTCAGCGCTGTCTTCAATGTTCTCCGGATCGCGGCGATCCAGGAAGGCGGCCAAATCAGCCTTTGGTCCGGGACCGCCTGTCAGGCACCGAACAGCCCATCCAACTCTTGCAAGGGCATTTGGGTCATCCTGTGCGCCCGAGAGCCGCATCGATATCCAAAGCGCCAGACGATCAGAACTCACCCGGTCCCCTGCGAACCAGCTGAGGTTCGCTGCCTCAATCAAAGCGAGGCGACGCCGCCAGCCTTCCGGGCCGCGCAGCAGCCGGTCATCCAGAGCACCCAAACGTCCAGCGACCCGTGCCAGTCGCGCAGCGTGAACGCTTTCTGCCTTTGCCCAGTCTTCGCTGACAGCAGTGTCGGCCGGTTCTGCCCGTGGCCCGGGATGCAAATCATCGGATTCTTCCTCGAGTGGTCCCGGCAGAAACCAGAGATCCTCTTCGTGAGCTTCTTCATCCTCCTCGATGGTGATGAGGGGGTCATCGAAATCATAGTCAGAGCAAGCATATGAATGCGCAAAATCAATCCCCCGCGATTCGATGTGAGAATTTACCCAATACCTTCAAGTGCTTATGCGCAACGACCCTAGTACACGAAAGCATAAACCCGCGCAGCTTGAACAGCCAGACCTGAGAGCCCCCTGCCCGCGGCAGCTGGGCATAAAAAAACCCGCACCAAAGCGCGGGTTTCTGAAGGTCTGAGTTTTCCTGGAGGATCAGGTGCCGATGGCCGCCCGGAAGGGTTTGTCCCTGCGGAACATACTCTCGTAGCTATCAAGCGTGAATGGCGTGGCCAGTTCGTTCATTCCAGTTTTCTCGCACCAGGCGGCCACAAAATCTGAGCGTTCAAATACCCCATCTCTTCTGGCAACAGCGAGCGCGACCGCATCAACAACCATGTCGATGACAAGGCCCCATCGGAAAGCACCGGCGGTCGCGAGGCGATGCAGGAAATCGCCTGTCTGCAGGTTGGCATCGACATCAAGCCCGGCGCTCATCGCATAGCTGCCGACGATTTCGTTCAGGATAGTGCAATCTGGCGCCGGATGCCCAGAGACGCTGTTCAGATCGATTTCTCCGAACTCGATCCTAGTCGGCATTGTTGCAGCAAGGCGTCTTGAGGCGTGACTTCCCCTTTCCCCTTCAGGTTTAGGCCACGCGGACGATCTCGGCAGTGCCGAGGGCATTGAAGCGGTTGATGAGTGCGACGCGGATGTGGATTTCAGCGGTTTGGCTATCTGGGTCTCTCGCGGCGATGCGCTCGCCGAAAGCCTTGAGGCAGCGCATCCTGGCTT
>NZ_JAXGFU010000018.1:0-44249 GCF_041008815.1 Pseudophaeobacter sp. A-200-2
AATCTCCGCGGGATGGAGCAGCCCGGTAGCTCGTCAGGCTCATAACCTGAAGGTCGCAGGTTCAAATCCTGCTCCCGCAACCAAAAATAACGCAAAACGCCGCCTCTTGTGAGGCGGCGTTTTTGTGTTCCGCCAATGAGTCACTGCCAGACCGAACAATGGCGCGCTGACAGCCTTCAATCGCGCTTTGATTTATCGGGAAATCGACCTGCAACAAAGGGCTCCGCAAAGCCGCAAGCCATCAACGGAGAAGGGGGAAGGTCGTAAGCACTCTCTTCTGTCAAGCTGTTTGCGGATTTCAGAGATTGATTGGTCAACAAAGACAAAGCGGTGAACGGCGGCTTGATATTTGGCATGTCGCTAAGTCCTGGGTAAAAATACACAGGTATAAAAAACGCCCTCGGCTGTTTGAGACCACCTTAACGGGCACTGGTATCTTTATCCGCTTCAGGAAACATGGAGACGACCGTATGACTTGTCGCAGCCTACCGCGCTTCTACTCCCCCAGGGTGATCGACGGGGGCGATACTGGCGATGGAAATGGGGGGCCGGATCAATTCAAAAACTAGGTTTCGACATGTTCAGGAGGATCAGACGGATTTAAAGAGTTCGGTGTATCGTATGGCCCCAAAGTCTTCACAAGACTGCTGCCTCTGGCAATCCGCTTCGACACAGGGAGATCCACTATATCAGCGCGTCAGCGGTAATCAGATCCCATAGCCGGACCAGGAAGTTGTGCTCTTCCATTACGGAATTCCAGATCACGATCTGACTTTGCCGCGTTTCATAACTACCGCCCTCGCGGCGTTCTCCGGGGTGATAGACGACATTCCCAAACGCGTCACGGATTTCGCAAGCGGCAGGTTTGCCACCATACCAGAAATCCCACTCAACCGATGATAGATGCGCGCGCGTCGCGCTGGGGGCAGCCATATAGGCACCATTGCGCGCCATAATCGCGCCTGCGGGGCCGGACAGCCACCAGTTCAGATAAGCGTAGGCAAGGTCCTCGGTGCGCTGATCGAGATGCCGGGACAAGGCCATGCCGCCGCACCAGCCGCGATAGCCTTCGCGCGGTGCGCACATCCGGATGGGGATACCCTTGGCCTTTTGCGCGAGGTAATTCGACCACCACATGGTCGAAAGTTTGGCGGTCCCATCTGCGCCAGGCGTCCTATCGGTCCAGAACCCGGCGAAATGACCCGACAGTTGATATTGTTTGACGAGGCGGATGAAACTTCCGATTTCTCCGAGGGCCAGGTTTCCGGGATTATCGCATTGAAACTCGCCCCGTGCGCGCAAGGCCAGCAGCAGATCGGGCACGCCAATGGCTGCATCCGCCTGAATGGCGACCCTGCCGTGCCATTGCCCGGACAAAAGATCGCCCCAGCTCCTGGGCTCGGGGGCGGTGCTGTCTCCGACGATAGCAAAACTGTCGGCGTTATACACCGTTGGCAGCATGGAAATCTGGCCTGAGGCTGCCGGCCCCAATTCGCCGCTTTCCTGCACGAATAACCGGTCTCGCGGCGTGCCGCGCGGCGCCGTCCTGTCGGGGTCGCTCTGGAGCACCGGCCAGGACCAGATCTCGTCCCAGCAGTCGATCCGATCGACCTCGATCGGCCGTAGCGAACGCGCAGGCCAGACCAGATCAAGGTCATGAAACCACTGGTCGTAGATGTCGAAACTGTCTGGCGCCAGTACACCACGACGTTGTGCTTCGATCCCGTCCAAGGCGGTGAACTCAAGCCGGATACCCAGATCAGCCTCTGCCGAGGCGAGGACGGTGTCGATCAGCGTCACTCCGGTTCCCAACACGCGCAGCACGGGTGGGTTGGTATGCAAAGGCGGCGATGTCAGTGGTTCCGGCATTTTGCTTTATGTCTGTCAGGATGTTTTCACGTTCAAAAAGGCTTCAAACGAGGCACGCAACAACGTCATGTCCAGGTTACGGCCGATAAATACGAGGTGCGAGCTTTGATCGGAAGGCATCGCACTGTCAAGGTGACGCGGGTGGTGCAACGTGTGGCCGACCCCATCAATCAGGACGATCCCCTCGGGCGTTTTGAGCAGGCATTTTACCCGCAGCAGATTGGTGCCGTGGCGGTGGATAAGCGCAGAGAGCCAGACGACAAACCCGGTCCAGTCGAGCGGATCGTCGAAGCTGAGGCTCAGGGTCTGCGCGCCGGTGCCGTCGCTATGGGAGGGGGCGCGCGTCTGCGCCCGGACGGGGGCGCTGGTGCCATCGCTGGCGATATCCGCAAAGGTCGGACACTGCCTGGCATCGAGGAGCTGTGCTGTCGGGTTGATCAGCCCTAGCCGCAACTGAAGGTCCAGAAGCCGATCCTCGGGCACGAGGTCGGTCTTTGACAGCAGGATCGTGCTGGCCGCCGCCACCTGCGCCACCCATTCGGGCTGCTTCGCGTGCAGCGCGGCACCGTTCAGCGCATCGGCCACGGTCACCACGTCCTGCAGGATGACCTGATTGTGCAGCACCGGATCGAAGGTCAGCGTCGACAGGATTTGCGACGGGTCCGCCAGGCCGGTGGTTTCGATGACAATCCGGTCGAATTGCGGCACCTCGCCGTTTTGCGCCTGGCTCATCAGGTTCAGGATGGCGTCCTTCAGCTCGCCGCGGATCTGGCAGCAGATGCAGCCGGAGTCGAGCAGCACGGTATCGGGCGCGATGGTGCCCACCAGCAGGTGGTCGATGCCGACCGCCCCGAACTCATTCACCAGAACGGCGACGCGGCCTGCGGTGTCATCCTGCAGCGCGCGCGCCAGCCAGGTCGTTTTGCCTGCGCCCAGAAAGCCGGTCAGCAGGGTGATGGGAACCGCTGTGCGACGCGTCATGATTGCGCTCCTGGCTCAGGGAGGGTTTCAGGGAAGTTTGCCGGGTCCAGCGGGTCAAACCCGCCGCCGAATTCCGCTTCAAGCGCGGCCCAGACCTCGGTGACATTGCTGACAATGGCCTGCCGCCCGGTCAGATTGCGCAGGATATAGCTCTGCCCCTGCCAATCCGAGAGCTGGATACGCCTGCGGGCGAGCATGCGGTTGACCACTGCGATCCGCGTCGTCCGGTCCCGCCGCCGCAGCACCGGATCTGCCGAGGCCCTGGTTTCAAACCCGACGGCGCTCCAGTGATCATCCGTGCCAAAAATTCCGCATAATCCGCACATGCCGATATCCTCCGGGCTTGGTGGATTATTGGTGGGAGGGGAGGCCCCTCCCACCGTCTGGATCACGCTTTGCGCGGTGCGCGTGCGTTAAAGTCGTCTGCGATCTCGTCGAAGGTGGCCCATTGCACCCCTTCGTGGCTGTTGATGTATTCAATCAGCCGCTCGTGCATCATCAGAACCTGCGGACGGCCCGAGACATCGGGGTGGATGGTCATCGTGAACACCGCGTAGTCGTTTTCACGGTAGACGTAATCGAACTGGTCCTTCCACATCTGCTCGATATCGCGCGGGTTGACGAAACCGTGGCTGTTCGGCGCTTTCTTGATGAACATCATCGGCGGCAGATCGTCGAGATACCAGTTGGCGGGGATCTCGATCAGGTCGGTTTCCTCGCCCCGCTCCAGCGGCTTCATCCAGGTGTCGGGATGCTGGCTGTAGTCGATCTTGGTCCAGCTGTCGCCGACCCGCACCCGGTAGGGGTGGAAATCGTTGTGCATTAGCGAATGGTCGTATTTGATGCCCCGCTCCAGCAGCAGCTCGTTGGTGACATTGGAGAATTCCCACCAGGGCGCAACATAGCCGGTCGGACGCTTGCCGCTTAGCGCGGTTGCCAGTTCGATCGACTTGTCGAGGATCGCCATCTCCTGCTCGCGGGTCATCGCAATGGGGTTTTCATGCGAATAGCCGTGGATGCCGATCTCGTGACCTGCCTTGGCGACCGCTGCCATTTCCTCGGGGAAGGTTTCCATCGAGTGGCCGGGGATGAACCAGGTGGTCTTGATGCCGTATTTCTCGAACAGTTTCAGCAGGCGCGGCGAGCCGACTTCGCCCGCGAACATCCCGCGCGAGATATCATCGGGCGAGTCCTCGCCGCCATAGGACCCGAGCCAGCCGGCAACGGCATCGACATCCACGCCATAAGCGACAAAAATTTTCTTTGTCATTTCATTCTCCCTTATATGTTGAGGATTGGATGGGTAAGTGCGGGGAGGAGCTGCTCGGCCTGAACCAGCAGCCCCTCATCATTGCCAGAGGCGGCGGACAGCAGGATCGAGCCTTCGACACGGCCCGCTGCATCGCGCAGCGGCACCGCGAGGCCGGGCCAGTCCAGCAGGCTCCCGATCATCGTCGCACCCAGCAGTCTGGCGTTCAGCTCCTGCGCCGCCTTCTGGTCGTTCAGGTAGACCGGCAGCGGGTGGCGCAGCGAGGGCACCGTGGGGAAGGCGAGCAGCCTGTCGCCGATCTCGGCGCGGGCCGCCGCAATCAACTGCTCCCGTTTCTGCAGGTAACCGGCATAGTCCGCATCGCTCAGGACCGGCGCCTGCTGCAGCCGCGTGCGGATCACCGGGTCGATCCTGCTGGCCTCGTCGCTGGCCAGCAGGTCCGCATATTTCCGCCGGGCCTCGATCGCGACCAGTGGTCCCTCAGCGGCGGTCAGGGCGCGCAGCTCGTCCACCGCCGTCAGATGTGCGGCGCGCACGGTCCATCCCACAGCGGCCAGACGGCTCAGCGCCGCCTGATAGGCTGCGGTGACCTCCGGGTCCCAGACCGGCCCGAGGCTCTCTGACAGATCGAGGATCTCGGTCTTTGCCGTGTCGGGGCTGGTTGCTGGTCTGGTGTTCAGAATGTGATCCGCTGCGCGCAGCACGTCAAAGGACCGCGCGAATGTGCCAACGGTATCAAGCGTCCGGGACAGCTCGTGCACGCCGGTTCGATCATAACGGTTCGCACTGGGCTTGAAGCCAAAGATGCCATTCAGCGCCGCAGGCAGCCGGACGGAGCCCGAGGTATCGGTGCCGATCCCGAGATCGGCCAGCCCCGCCGCGACCAGCACCGCAGAGCCCGAGGAAGAGCCGCCCGGCAGCAGCGGCACCGTCTCTGACAGGGCAGAGGGCGGGGTGCCGAAATGCGGGTTGATGCCAAGGCCCGAGAAGGCAAATTCCGAGAGGCCGGTCCGCCCCAGCGATACGCCGCCGGCGGCCTCGATCAGAGAGACACAGGCTGCGTCCTGCGTCGCAGGCTGCGCGGATTTGCGCAGCGCCGAACCGCAGGTGGTGATCTGGCCCGTCTGGTCGATAATGTCCTTCCACAGGACGCTGATCCCGTCGAGAGACCCTAACGCCTGACCACGGGACGCGCGGTCTTCGGCCTGTGCGGCCTGCGTCATCGCGCGTTCTGCGGTGATCGCGGTGCAGGCGCCTGTCTCTTGCCAGCCTTCCAGCGCGTGCAGCGCGGCAGCCGTTCGTTCCGTCACCGGAACTGTCGTTGTCCTGGCTGAGTGATGCTCTTCAAAAAATATCATGATGGTCTCCACGGGCGGGTGCGATCTGCCCCCGCCCGGATTGATCGGCTTAGAGGTCTTCGCGAGCGATCGCATCCGACGGGATGTCTGCGGTTCTGACCCGCTGCATGCCGTTTTCCGCCGTGTAGACCCAGTTTAGATCCACAGATGTCGCGAGGTATTTCGCATCGTCCGGGTCGTTGATCTCGGCCTGTTCATGACGCGGCAGGACCCAGGCTTTCATCAGGACGAAATACACCGCCATCGCAGCCGGGAAGCCGACGACATAAGCGTATTGGATGAAATACAGCGCCAGCCCGCCACCAACGGCCCAGGCGATCAGACCCGCCGGGTTCCAGCCGCCAAAGTAACGGAACTGGCCGTCTTCGCGGTAGAGGTCCGGCACGTTCAGGCGGCGACCCCGGATCAGGAAATAGTCGCAGACCATGATGCCGCCGACAGCAGACAGCATCGCGCCATACATGCCGAGGTAGGTGAACAGGTGGTTCAGGATCAGCCAGGGCATGGTGAGCGTGCCGACGATACCCGCAATCACGATGCCCATCGCATAGGTGATGCGCGGCGCGCCAGCGTTCACGAAGGTTAGCGCGGCCGGGATCAGGTTTGCACTGGTGTTGGTGGACCACTGCGCGAGGATGACCATCGCGAGCAGCACGACCAGCGTCACCCCGGTGCCCTGCGCCTGAATGACGTTGATCGGGTTCCAGTCCCCGGTCGCGATAAAGGAAACCGCCCCGATCAGCGCGATCCAGCTCTGCGCCACCGGCAGGGCGATGAACTGCGCCGCAAAGATGTTGCGGTTACGACGGAAGAAGCTTGTCTCGCCGCTATTCGTCTTCAGAAAGCGGGTGATATTGGGGATATCCACCGCAAGTGCCGACCAGAACGCCATATTGGCCACGAAGAGCGCGACGATGCTCATTTCCGCGTCACCGGCAAAGGTCCAGATGTTATGACCGCTCGCCGAGGCGACGTTTTCGAGGGTGTAATACATCCAGATCGAGATCGCGATGATCGCAGGCGCCGCAATGCTGGCGAGCAGCTGCACGGCCCGGATGCCCATCGCGGTGTTGATAATCTGGATCAGGCCGAAGGCGACATACCAGAAGACCCAGCTGTCGAAGCCGCCCAAGTAGGACACGATGCCGTTCAGCGCGAGCGCCCCGAGATAGGTCTGGATACCGAACCAGGCCGCCGCCACGATGCCGCGGGTGACCGAAGGCAGGTGGGTGCCGACGGTGCCGAACGGCGCCCGCAGATAGACCGCAAAGCTGATGCCATGCTCGGTGCCGATATCCGCCGTCAGGGCCATCACCAGCCCAAGCACAAGATTGGCAAGGAAAATAGTTCCGATCACCGTCGTCAGCGGCAATCCGGAAACCCCGCCCGCGCCCAGTTGGAAGGTCGCGATAATGACCGCCATACCAATCCAGATCCATACGTAGCCCAGTCCGCCGATGGTCCGCTGATTGAGCCAGACCGGCAAGATTGAAGCTTCTAACAGATGTGATTTCCCATCCGTCCTCGGGGGCTGCACCGCCGCTTCCGAATATGCCATCTCGTGTCCTCCCGTACATTAATGATCTTTTGTATTCATAAGATCATTTTAGAAAAAGGGAAGTCTTTTGTTTCCCCCTCCGGCGGCCTAAGATGGGTTACAGATGGGGTCTGGGGGCTCGGCACACGCCAGTTGGGTGGCTGAAATCCGAAACAGAATGCAAAAGCGAAGTTTAAAATTTGTCCATAATTCCCAGATACATATCGATTTCCCAGGCGATCAAAGATGCCATAGAGGCTGGGCGGTTGGAGACGGGGCAAGTCCTGACCGAAGAGCCATTGGCCCGGCATTTCGGCACCAGCAGAACCACGATCAGAAAGGCGCTTGCCGAGCTCCATTCTGTAAAAATGATCACCCGCTTCGAAGGCCGGGGCTTCCTGGTCGGGAGTGATTCTTCTGTCCCGCCGCGTCGGGATTCGATTGAACAGGCCCTGTTCGATTCAACAGCAAGCCGCAGCGTTCCAAGAGCGCTGTCCAACCCTGATCAGATCCTGCCAGTCCTGCGCGATGAGCTGATCCGCGCCCTTCCCTTCGGCCCTCTGCAAATCAACGAGAGCAAGCTCACCGAGCGCTTTTCCGTCAGCCGCTCGGTCGTCCGCGACATGCTCTCGCAACTCCGCAGTTCCGGCATCGTAGAGAAGAATGAGCGCTCCAAATGGGTGTTGCCGGTTCTGACCGCTCTGGACGTGCGCAATCACTATCAGTTGCGCATCCTGCTGGAGCCTGTGGCGCTGGCAGAGGCGGCGCCACATATCGAAAAAAGCTACATTGAACGGGCCTTGGTGCGGGCACGGGAGCTGGACCGCCAAGACAGGGATCTGGACGCGAATGACATTTCCGAAATGGAAAACGCCTTGCATGTGCAGGCGCTGTCTGGCTGCCACAACAACCACTTGCTCAAGACTCTTCAAAAATCGCGCTTGGTCTTGGCAATCAATGAAATGTTCCGCCTGCTTCTTGGTCGGTCGCCGGGGACCAGCCGTCTCATTTCAGAACACATCGCGGTTCTTGAAGCTCTGACGCGCAACGATACAGCCGCCGCGGCCTCCTTACTGGAATTTCATCTTCTGGAAGCACGGGAACGTACCTGCAAAAGGTTGCAAACCCTTTCGGTATTACTGCCACCAGAATTGCCCAGTTATCTGACGCCAGGAATGATCTCGATAAACCAGACCGCATTGCTCAACGGAAAGTAGCGACTTCGGGACGCAATAGACTGTACCTTAGTTCGGGCGGCAACCACACCGCTGCGAGAGGATAAAAGCTGCTTTGGGAGCGGGGCGCCAGATTGATCGGACGGCTGCCCTCAGTGAGCTGCACAGAGGACGTCACGTGTACTACATCTTTGGCGAGATGCCCCATGCCAGCCTCCGCAACGGCGGGAAACCACCAGCCCGTTGCGACTGGCTTTGCGTCCGGTTCGCGACTGTTGATTTGGCGCATCGTCCGCGGTGTCCAGGCAAAATTGGCTGCTAAAGCTTAGATCCGGCTGCTCAGGCGGTTAGCCATTGCTCCAGCTTGGCCGGGTCGGGAAGTCCGCCCACATGGACAAGCTTGCCGTCCACCGCGAGCCCGGGTGTCGACATGACACCTGCCATTGCGATGGATTTCGCGTCCGTCACCTTTTCGAGGGTGATTTCAACGCCCAGTTTCGCTGCTGCGTCGCGGACCATGTTCTCTGTGGTTTCACAGCGCTTGCAGCCGGGACCGTAGACTTTGACAGATTTCACGGGATGTCCTTTCAAGAGCGGATCTATGGGGGCGTTTACAGAAGGAAGTTGAACAGATAGCCAGTGGCGAGAATACCGGCGGCAACTATGGCGATAAAAATCGCGATCAGACGTAGGGTCAGCACCTGTTTGAGAATTATCATTTCGGGCAGCGACAGGGCGATCACCGACATCATGAAAGCAAGCGTCGTGCCAAGGGCCGCGCCCTTGCCAAGCAGTGCCTCGACGATGGGAATGACACCCGCGGCATTGGTGTACATCGGCACGCCCAAGACGACCGCCGCCGGCACTGACCACCATGCCTCACCGCCCATGATTTTCAGCATCATCGCTTCGGGGACATACCCGTGGATCAGCGCGCCAATTCCGATCCCGATCAGCACCCAGATCCAGACTTTGCCGACAATTTCACGGACTTGCTCTGCGCCGGTTTTCAACCTGTCGACGAAAGTAACCGTCTCCTCGGGGAGGGCACCAACAGGACCTGCATTCAGGTCGCGCACCCAGTCCTGCAGATAGCGTTCCAGTCGCATTTTTCCCATCACGTAGCCGGTGACGGTTGCGATCGTGAAACCGAATACAAGGTAGATCGTGGCGATTTTCCATCCCACCAGAGCATAGAGCAGCCCAAGTCCGACCGGACCGACCATCGGACCGGCAATCAGGAACGAAAACGTCACGCCCAAGGGAACCCCTGCGGAGACGAAACCGATGAAAAGGGGCACGGATGAGCAAGAACAAAACGGTGTCAGAACACCAAGAAAGGCGGCCAGCGGATAGCCAAAGAACTCCCGCTTGCCAGCCAGGATGGTACGCGTCTTTTCGGGGCTGAACCAGCTGCGCAGGACACCCGTCACGAAGACGATGCCGGTAAGAAGCAGGAGCACTTTCGGGACGTCATATACGAAGAAGGCGATCGCTTCGCCGGTGTGACTGTCACGGGCAACGGGCAAAAGGCTGGTGACCCATTCAGAAAACGGGATCAACTGCCCGTATACCAGCCAGCCAACGACCGCGGCCCCGACAACAGCCGCATACCACAGCCAATCCGGTGCCGCATGCTTCGCGGGGAGTCCTTGGGTATCTGTGGTCATGCCATCTCCTGTTCGAGAGAGTTTTCCGCCAGCAAGACCGCAGAGATGACAGCCGCGATTTCTGCCGGGATATTCGGGTTATGACGATACCTGACCCATTGAGCGTCTCGCCGGTCGATAACCAGACCAGCTTCGCGCAGCACCTTCATGTGTCGCGACATGCGGCTTTGGCTTACATCAAGCCGCTCCATCAACTCACAGACGCAGTGCTCGCCGCCGTCCCAAACGATGGCGAGGGCGGCGCGGCGGGTCGAGTCATAAATGGCGTTTAGTATCTCTTGCATGACGCATGTATATGCGGCCTGCCGCATATGCGCGTTGATCCACGTCAACTGGCCCCATTGGGTGAATCACTGGATCTCAGCCTGTGGTGCTTGCTCAGCGAAGTCTGCTTCTTTGGGGCGCGGCATCGCCGCGGTGACAACCAGTTGTGCACCCCGGAATGCCTTGTCTGTGATCGGTTTTTCGCCGGTGCTGCCTGAAAGAGGCAGCGGTCCGCAGCAGGCCCGGAGCGCCGCGCCGTGGTGTCAACGCGGCCTGCGCAGCACGCCGTGCTGCGCATAGCCGCGGTAAAGCTGGCGATGCTCTGCCGTGCCGCCGGTCTCTGCGGCAATCCTGTGCAGGGTGGTTTTAAGGTTCAGCCGTGGACTGACGTGAAATTTCGCCAGCCATCGGCGCAGTGAGGCTTCAAACCAGTCAGGCCATCCGGACTGATCCGAGAAATCCACCACATGCAGTTCACCGCCGGGCTTCAGATGAGCGGCCGCCACGCGCAGGGCGGTCTTCCAGTCCGGGATCATCGAAATCCCGTAGGAGACAAAGATCCGGTCGAACCGGGGGCGCTGAAACAGCGTGGCACCGTCAAAATCGCAGGCGTCTGCCTGAGCCAGCTGTGCCCGGTCTTTCAATTTCGCCTGTGCCGAACGCAGCATCTGGGACGAAATATCCAGGCCGTAAAAGGCGCAATGCGGGTATTTGCGGGCCGCCAGATGCAGGTTCCGCCCGGTGCCGCAGGCCACCTCCAGAATATGCGCACCTTCCTTGGGGGCGAGGTCTGCAATCAAACGGTCGCGTCCGAACAGGTAGTATTTACGGGTCAGATCATAAATCATCCGTTGATGGCGGTAGGTCTGATCCATCAGATCAGCGTGGGTATCGGGCGCTGAATCAAACATGGGAAGGCCCTTTGTAGCGGTAGAGGTGGAAGGCGCCGTAGATGGCCGAACGATCCTCTGCCGTGCCTTTGGCCGAGGCTTCAGCGTCATAGGTCCATTGGTTCAGAAGATCGGGCCGGACCCGGCCAGGCAGGATATCGGCGCTGCCGCCGGTGCGGAAAATCACCCGTGCGCCCGGTCTTGCCGTGCGGGTGATCTGCGCCCAGAGCGCATTCAGCTGCGTATCATTCATCCAGTCCTGCGCATCCAGCAGCACGTAGCCGTCCTTGCACCCGTCCGGTTCGGCTTCCAGCAGATCGGTCAAGGAGCGATTCACGATCCGTCCGTTGCCAGCACTCTGCCGCAGAGCCTCGAAGTTTTCCCGGTTCAGGTAGGGTGGCAATGATCCATCCGGGGCGGGGTCGTATTGCCGGGCAAAGGCCTGCCAGGCGAAATAATTCTCCCGGATCGGGAAATCGCACATCAGCTTGCGCACCCGTTCGCGCAGTACCGGCAGGACGTCGCCACCACCGTCAGCGGCGAGCTTGTCATACTGCGCCGGGGGGATGCCAAGGCCGAACAGGGCGGCGCGGAACCCGGCCAGTTTGCGCACCAGCCACATGTCGAACAGCGGCGCGATCTCTTCATCGAAAAACGCCTGCTGGTCCTCTACCGTCCGCGCTGCCAGAAGCGGCGCGAAGTCTACGCGGCCAAGGCGGGCTACCAGATGCACGGCGCCGAGGAAACGCCCCAGCAGACCGTGCCGGTAAAACCGGTTTTGAAACACGGAGATCCGGCGGCGGATCGGTTGCCGCGCGTCCCAGAAATCCCGCGTGTGCGGGTCCAGATTGGGGCGGATGTAGCGGTCATAGAGCGCGACATTGCTGGCCAGATCGGCCCGGGCAAAGAACTGGTAGAACGCCGCATGATCCGGCAGGCAGCGCGCTGCGGTCAGTTTCAACTGCCCTAGCGCCACATGGGCAGGCGACAGATCGACGGCGGTAACCGACGCGGGGCCTGCAGTGAGATAGGACATTAGGTTGCAGCTGCCGGACGCGATACAGACCAGATTGTCTCCCGGCTTGATATTCAGGGCTGCCATATCGACAACCGGATCTTCCCAGATCTGCGGATAGACAAGGCCCAGAAACAGGCGCGAAAACAGGCGCTCCAGCCGTCCGGTTGCGGCATCGCCATCTTGCAAAACGGCAGCATCCAGCCGCGCCTGTGCGGTCGTGCTCATCGGGGGCACCTCTCATACATTTTCAAGTTGCCTGTCTTTTTCGAACTGTTTGTCCTTGCGCCGCGCCCGGCGGCTGCGGTGATGGGCGCGCCGGGCAGAGCGGGTCCAGTCGATCAGCACCAGTTGCCCGTCTTCCCGTTCCGCCACGGCGGTGCAGCTTTCGACCCAGTCGCCGGTGTTGACGTAGGAAATCTCGCCAATATCGCGGAGGGCGGCGCTGTGGATATGGCCGCAGATAACCCCGTCATAACCACCGCGCCGGGCCTCGGCAGTCAGGACGTTTTCATATTCGCTGATGAAATTGACCGCCTGTTTGACCTGATGCTTGGCCCATTTGGACAAGGACCAGTATTGCCCGCCCCAAAGATGCCGCAGCCGGTTGATGCGGGTGTTGAGCCAGAGCATGAAATCGTAGGCTCGGTCTCCAAGGTGGGCCAGCCACCTTGCATTGACCACCACGGAATCGAACTGGTCGCCATGGGTCACCAGATAGCGTTTGTTGTTGGCGGCGATAAAATCTGCCGTCTGCACCACCTCGATGCCGCCGAAATGCGTCCCGAGGTAGGAGCGCAGGAATTCGTCGTGATTGCCGGGGATCAGATAGATCTCGGCGCCATCATGCGCCTTTGCCAGGATCGCCTGTACCACATCGTTATGGGCCTGCGGCCACAGGAAGCCTTTGCGCTGGATCCGCCAGGCGTCGATGATGTCCCCCACCAGGTAATAGCTGTCCGCGTCGTGACTGTTGAGGAAGTCCAGCAACAGTTCGGCCTGGCACCCCGGGGTACCCAGATGGATGTCAGACAGAAAGAGGGTGCGGTACTTCATCGTGCTCGCCCGTGCTGCTGCGCGTGGCGCCAGAGGTACCGCAGCTATTTGACAGAAGCATGACGGTCCTGGCTTGGCGCGTTTCGGCCGACCCGGAGAGATGTAAGGTTGCTGAAAGCTTGCTGCGGCATCCGGTGGCGCAGGCACAGGCTCGTCATCAGTTTTTTTGTCCGCCCAACACCAGCCGCAATGGCCGGAGTCTCCCGGGGATCGAGGCAAAGAGCTGCGCCTGACGGCAGTTGCCTGACGACGGCCCAGGCTAGTTACATTTACCCGGAGGTATGCCCCTTGCATGGACGATTTTCCGATGCAGCCAGAAAGCTGATCACCCAGCTGCGGCAGATAAGGCGACCGGAGCTGTCGCCAACGATGCTCAACATACTGGTCGCCACTTATATGCTGGTGGCCTTCAACGCGGCGTTCTGGCGGCATCTCTCGACGCTGTTCGAGGGCGCGCCGTTGAATGTGGTGCTGTTCGGAGCTGCGGTCTGGATGCTGACGTTCTTTACCCTCAGCCCGTTCAGCTGGCCGCGCGTGCAGCGCCCGGTGGCTGCCATTCTCATTCTTCTGGCGGCGGCGGCCTCATGGTATCAGGGGCACCTGGGCATCATGATCGACAAGCTGATGATCCAGAACGTGATGAACACCACCTATGCGGAATCCCGGCAACTGATCACGCTGCCCTATCTGCGTTACATGGGGCTGACTGGCGTGCTGCCCGCCGCCTTGCTGTTCTGGCCGCGCATCACCTATCCGAAGTTCCGGCATATCCTGTGGAAGCTGCCGCTGACTGCTGTCGCAAGCTTCGCGATGACGTTCGGTTTCCTGTTCGTCAACCTCAAGGCAAATGCCTCGGTCATCCGAGAGCATCACGAGTTGATGGGCAGCTACCAGCCCGGCGCCACCATTGGCGCCATCGCCCGCTACGCCAAGATGGAAATCCGGGCCAGCAACACAGAGGTCGCACCGCTGGGACAGGATGCAGCCAAGGGGGAAGACCTGCTGGCGGCAAAAAAACCGGTTCTGCTGGTGATCTTCGCCGGAGAGACCGCCCGTGCGCAGAATTTCGCGCTGAACGGGTATGAGCGGAACACCACGCCGCAGCTGGCGGGGCTTGATCTCCTCAATTTCAGCGAAACCTCGTCCTGTGGAACATCGACGGCGGTGTCGCTGCCCTGCATGTTCTCCGCGCTGGGCCGGAGTGACTACAGCCACCGCGCCTTCATGGGGCAGGAGAATCTTCTGGATGTGCTGGATCATGCCGGGGTGCAGCCTGTGTGGATCGACAACAACACCGGGGATCAGCGGATCGCCCGGCGCACCGGGGCGCGGCAGGTCGATGTTACGCTTGATCCGGCGGCCTGCGCCGATGGGGAATGCAGCGATGCGGCGCTTCTTGGGGCGCTGGCGCAGCAGATCGGGGCGATCAAGGAAGACACCGTGCTGGTGCTGCATATGATCGGCAGCCACGGGCCCGCCTACTACAGGCGCTACCCCGAGGCGTTTGCCCGCTTCACGCCTGATTGCAGAACAGCCGAGTTCGACTATTGCACGCCGGAAGAGATCGTGAACGCCTATGACAATACCATCGCCTATACCGACCACATCCTGGCCAAGGCGATTTCAATGCTGAACGCGCAGGACCATGCTCTACCGGCGTTGATGTATATCTCGGATCACGGTGAATCCCTGGGGGAGGGCGGGCTATACCTCCACGCCGCGCCGATGTTCATGGCGCCGGAGGCGCAGACACGGGTGCCGTTCCTGATGTGGGTGCCGGAAAGCTATCGCGAAGCGATGCATCTGGATGGCGCCTGTCTGAAGGATATGACCGATCAACCTGTCAGTCAGGACAATCTGTTCCATACGGTTCTGGGCCTCCTCGACATCCGTACCGAGGTCCGGCAGCCGGAGCTGGATCTGGCGTCGCGCTGCCGTATCGCGAGGCCCGCAACATGACGGTACGTGATCAATCGCAGGGCGCAGCCCCGCAAGAAATCCCGCCTGCCGTGACCGGCGTTGCGCATGTCATTGCCGCTGCCCGGTATTCCCTTGGCGGATTGCAGCGGTTGATGGCGGAAACCGCCGCCCGGCTGGAGCTTGTCGCGGGGGCTGGGACGGGGTCCCTGCTGCTGGTTCTTGGGGCCTCTGCTCTACAGCTTGCGGCCTTTGCCATTCTCTTTGCACTCCTGCTGGCGGTCGAGGCGCTCAATACCGCGATCGAAGTGCTGACCGACCGGATATCGCCCGAATGGTCGGTGCAGGCAAAACACGCAAAGGACCTTGGCTCTCTGGCGGTTGCGCTGCTGATCATTTCCAATGCCTTGTGTGTCGGGGGGATCCTGCTGTCGCTGTTTGGCTAGCCGCAACTCCGGTGCGGCCAAAGGTATCATGGGGCAGGCGGGACGGCAGTCTGCGACGCCATGGGTGCAATAGAAACAGGCGCCAAAGGGCCGCCTTCGCGGCTGCCCAAAAAATCGGCGCCCGCGTCTGAGCCGTCACAAAACGGCCACGAAGAGTTTGACTTCCCGGTCCTGTTAAGCCTTATTGGACCTACATGGCGACCTGATCGCCGTTGGCAATTGAGCCCCGATCACCCTCTTGCAGGGTGGCGGGGCTTTTTCGTTTGTGGGGTACTATGCTGGAATTCGATCTTGGTCTGGTCTTCTCGACCTCTGGACCCTACGCCGCGCTGGGACAGGCCGGACTGGCGGGGGCCGAGCTGGCCATCGACGATCTGGAGCGCGAGGGCATTGCCCGAATTGCGCCCGTGACCTGTGATCCGGCGGGCCGTCCCGAGGCCTATGAGGCGATGACCCGAGATATCCTTGCTGGTGGTGTGTCACACGTGGTGGGCGCCATCACCTCCTGGAGCCGCAAGGACATGATCCCGGTGCTGGAGCGTTATGGCGCGATGCTGTGGTACCCGTGCCCCTATGAGGGCTTCGAAAGCAACGATCACGTCGTCTACATGGGGGGCGCGCCGAACCATCATATGATCCCGCTGCTGGACCGGGTGCTGAGCCAAGGCACGCGCCGTGCCTACCTGCTTGGCTCCAACTATGTCTGGGGCTGGGAAACGCTGCGTCTGGCCCGCGAACGGCTGAGCGCCGCCGGGGTTGAGATCGTCGGCGAGCGTTTCGTACCGCTTGGCGATGTGGACTCCGATCTGGCCCTCTCCGAGATCATCGCCGAGCAGCCGGATGTTGTCGTCAATTCGCTGATCGGTCCGTCGAATGAGGCGTTCCTGCGCGGATTGTCCACCGGGCAGCGGCCGACAATCCTGTCCTGCAACCAATCCGAAGCGGATCTTGATGTGCTGGGCCAATATGGCGACGGGATCATCTCGGCCGGGACCTATTTCGAACCGCTTGGCCCCGAGGATTTCGTACGCCGTGCCCGGGAAATATCGCCGAACGGGCGCTGTTCCTGCGTCTTTGCCACCTCCTATGCCAGCGTTCGCATTCTGGCCGAAACCGTCGCGAAAACCGGGACCACCGCGCCAAGGGCGGTGTTCCATGCGGCCTGCGATGCGCGCCATGAAACGGTTCTGGGGCCGGTGCAGATCGACCCCATCACCCGACACGCATCGCTGACACCGCATATCGCGCAGGCCGAGAACGCACAGTTTCATCTGCTGTCTTCTGCCGAGGGCCCCGTCGCTGCGGACCCCTATCTGACCTGCGTTCCCCCTGTATCCGCCCCGCCGCTCCAGACGCCCAGTTTGAGGATCGTAAAATGACCTATAGCTTCGCCGGAAAATACGCTCTTGTCCTGCATCCCAGCGCTGAAATGCGGGATCAACTGGTCCGACGTCTGGGCACGCTTGGCATCAAGGCCGAAGGGCGCTGGCCCGCGCTGGAAGAGGCAGATGTCCGCGCTGACCTGCTGGTTCTGGACCTTGACCGGGCCGAGGACGGGCAATTCCCCTGGTCGCCGCAATCTGCGCCTATGCCGATCCTTGGGCTGATCGGGTCGGAAACGCCGGGACGCCTGGAATGGGCCGTGCGGCAGGGTCTGGATGCTTATCTGCCGGTCAATGCCACCGCCAATATCTACTCGGCGCTGGTGCTGGGCTTTGCTCGGTTCAAGGAGCGCATGGAAACCCGCCGCCGTGAGGCTGAAAGCAACCGGCGCGCCTCGATGCGGCTGGAGTTGTTGCAGGCGGTTCTTGTCATCATGCGCTCTGAGGGCGTCGATGAGGCGACGGCCCTGAAGAAACTGCGTGCCTTTGCCATGGTCGAGCGCGTCGCCTTGGAAGATGCTGCCGTCCGGTTTCTGGCGCGCCCGGCCATGCGGGGGCAGGCATGACGATGACAGCAGCCACAGACGGTCAGATGACAGCAGGCCGCGGCGCGCGCAGCCGACGTGTGATTTATGAGCTGATGACCCGGCCGCGCTCGGCCTTTGGGATGGTGATCATCATCCTGATGGTGGGCGCCGCGCTGCTGGCGCCGTGGATCATGCCGCATGACCCGTTTGAGCAGAGCTTTGACGGGTTAAGTCTGGCCGGGGCGCCTCTGCCGCCGGGCGCGGATTTCCCGCTGGGCACGGATCTTTTGGGGCGGGATCTGGCTTCGCGGCTTATTCTGGGGACGCGCACGTCACTGATTATCGGTATCCTTGCCAATGGGATCGCGATCCTGCTGGGCGCTGGAGTCGGTATTACCGCAGGCTATTTCGGCGGCTGGATCGGCGCGGTGCTGATGCGTTTTACCGATCTGATGATGGCCTTTCCGGCGCTGCTGCTGGCGATTGTTCTGGCGGCAATCTTTCAGCCCTCGCTGCTGATCGTGGCGCTGGTCATCGCGATGGTGAACTGGGTACAGATGGCACGGGTGATCTATACCGAGACCCGGTCGCTGGCCGAGCGTGATTTCATCACCGTGCAGCGGGCGCTGGGCGCTGGCCACCTGCGCATCCTGTTCAAACACCTGCTGCCGCATCTTTTGTCGTCCATTGTTGTCTTTGGCACCCTGGGAATCTCGACAACGGTCTTGCTTGAGGCGACGCTGTCCTTCCTTGGCGTGGGAGTGCAGCCCCCGATGCCAAGTTGGGGCAATATCATCTTCGAAAACCAGACCTATTTCACCACCGCCCCCTGGCTGGTCTTCTTCCCCGGCATTGCGATCCTGTTGCTGGCGCTGGCCTTTAATCTGGTGGGCGATGCCCTGCGCGACATTCTTGATCCGACCCTGAAAGGACGCCACTGATGCAGGCCTATCTTGCCCGCCGCCTGATGGAGAGCGCGCTGATCCTTCTGGGGATCACGCTGGTGACCTTTATCCTGCTTTATCTTGTGCCGGCCGATCCGGCGCGGCAAATCGCCGGGCGGTCGGCCACCGCCGAAACGGTGCAGAACATCCGCGATCAGCTGGGGCTGAACGATCCCTTTGTCGTGCAGTACTGGAACTACCTGACGGCGCTGTTTCAGGGCGACATGGGGCGCAGCTATCTGCAACGCGCCGAAGTCTCGGAGCTGATCGCCGCGCGGCTGCCTGCCTCGTTGTTGCTGATGGTTGCGGCCATCGTCACCGAGCTGGTGTTCGGCCTGACCATCGGTATCGTCGCGGCGCTGCGCCGCAACAAGCCCGCAGACCACGGGCTGATGATCTTCAGCTTTGTTAGCATCTCCGCACCGCAATTCGTCATCGGCATTCTGCTGCTCTATGTCTTTGCGGTGAAGCTGGGCTGGTTCCCGATTGGCGGCTACGGCACCTTTGGTCACGTGGTGCTGCCTGCGGTGACGCTCGGGTTTCTCGGTGCGGGCTGGTACAGCCGCATGATGCGCTCCAGCATGATCGATGTGCTGGGCCAGGATTTTGTCCGCACCGCGCGGGCCAAGGGGCTGGGCAAGGCCCGTATCATCCTGCGGCACGTCATTCCCAATTCCATTCTTCCCATCATCGCGATGATTGGCATCGACATCGGGCTATTCATGTCCGGCATCGTGGTTGTGGAAAGCGTCTTTGGCTGGCCCGGGATCGGCCAGCTGGCCTGGCAGGCGATCCAGCGCGTGGACATTCCGGTCATCATGGGTGTGACCATGGTTTCGGCCACCGCAATCGTTCTGGGCAATCTTCTGGCGGACCTCGTGGCGCCGGCAATCGATCCCCGTATCAAGACCAAATAGAAACGGTAAAACCAACAGAGGACTGAAATCATGAAGAAATTTCTTTTAACCGGTGTCGCCGGACTGGCTTTGTGCGGCCATATGGCAGCCGCAGAGGTGAATGCAGATGCCCCGATGGGTGGCACCATGACCGTCACCTACAAGGACGATGTCGCCACGCTGGACCCCGCCATCGGCTATGACTGGCAGAACTGGTCGATGATCAAATCGCTGTTCGACGGGCTGATGGGCTATGAGCCAGGCACAACGACGCTCCGCAACGAACTGGCGTCCGACTATGCCATTTCCGAGGACGGTCTGACCCATACCTTTATCCTGAAGGACGGGATCAAGTTCCACAACGGCCGCGAGATTGTCGCCGAGGATGTGAAATACTCGCTAGAGCGCGTCACCAACCCCGAAACCCGTTCTCCTGGCGCAGGCTTCTTTGGCATGATCGCGGGTTTTGACAGCTGGAACGCGGGCGAAGGCGAGGGGCTTTCGGGCGTCAAGGTGATCGACGACAAGACCATCGAGATCACCCTGTCCCGTCCCGACGCGACCTTTGGCCATGTGATGGCGCTGAACTTTGCCTCCATCGTGCCCAAGGAAGCGGTCGAGGCGGCAGGCGAAGATTTTGGCCGTCAGCCGGTCGGCTCGGGCGCCTTCAAACTGGCGGAATGGGCGCCGGGCCAGCGCGTGGTGTTCGAACGGTTCGCCGATTACCACCGCGCCAACCTGCCCAAGCTGGATCAGGTGACCTTTGAAATCGGACTGGAGCCCACCGTTGCCCTGCTGCGTCTGCAACAGGGGCAGGCGGATGTGCCCGGCGACGGCATCCCGCCGGCGCAGTTCCTGCAGGTGATGAACGATCCGGCACAGAAGGATAACGTTATCGAAGGTGGCCAGCTGCACACCGGTTACATCACACTGAACACCCAGATGGCGCCGTTCGACAATGTCGCCGTGCGCAAGGCCGTCAACATGGCGATCAACAAGGACCGTATCGTCAAGCTGATCAACGGCCGTGCGGTTCCGGCAAACCAGCCGCTGCCGCCGTCGATGCCGGGCTACGCCGAGGATTACGAAGGCTATGCCTTTGATCCCGCCGCCGCCAAGGAATTGCTGACCGAGGCTGGTTTTGCCGATGGGTTCACCACCGAGCTTTACGTGATGAACGTCGATCCCAACCCGCGGATTGCACAGGCGATCCAGCAGGACCTGAAGGAAATCGGTGTCACCGCCGAGATCCGCAGCCTGGCACAGGCCAATGTGATCGCCGCAGGCGGTGAGGCGGATCAGGCGCCGATGATCTGGTCCGGCGGCATGGCTTGGATCGCCGACTTCCCGGATCCGTCGAACTTCTACGGTCCGATCCTGGGTTGTGCCGGCGCGGTTCAGGGCGGCTGGAACTGGTCCTGGTATTGCAACGAGGAACTGGACGCCCGCGCTGCCGAGGCGGACGCCATGACCGGCGCGGAAAACGCCGACGCCCGGATCGAGGCGTGGAAATCCATCTATCTGGATGTGATGGCGGATGCCCCCTGGGTGCCGGTCTTCAACGAGCAACGCTTCACCCTGACCTCGGACAGGATCGCGGGCGACGACAGCCTGTTCGTTGATCCGGTCCATATTCCGGTCAACTATGACTACATCTACTCGAAGGATGCTGAATAAAAATGTGTAAGCACTGTGATTACACGATCCACGGTGCACACCATCACGGGTGGGACAATTCGCTCCCGCCCGTGGAAACGGTGGCTCCCGGATCGCGCCTGCATTTCCAATGTCTCGACAGTTCGGGCGGGCAGTTCAACAAGGACAGCACCAGCGCCGATGTGCCCAATCTGGATTTTGGCAAGATCAACCCGGTCACCGGGCCGATCTATGTCGATGGGGCCAAACCCGGCGATGTGCTGAAGGTCAAGATCGAAGCCTTCCACCCCTCGGGGTTCGGCTGGACGGCGAATATTCCGGGCTTTGGCCTGCTCGCCGATCAGTTCACCGATCCCTATCTCAAGGTCTGGGATTACGATCCGGAAACCCTGGCGCCGTCGCTGTTCTCAGATCTGGCCAAGGTGCCGCTGAAACCCTTTGCCGGGACCATCGGTCTGGCCCCGGCCGAGGCAGGTCTGCATTCTGTGGTGCCGCCGCGCCGCATGGGCGGGAATCTCGATATCCGTGATCTGGCGGCGGGCACCACGCTGTATCTGCCGGTGGAATGCGAAGGGGCGCTGTTCTCCATCGGTGATACCCACGCCGCGCAGGGCGATGGCGAGGTTTGCGGCACGGCGATTGAATCGCCGATGGATGTGGAGGTCACGCTGGACGTGGTGAAGGGCGAAACCCTGAACTTCCCGCGCTTTTCCACGCCGGGGCCGGTGACGCGCCATCTGGATGCCAAAGGGTATGAAGTCACCACAGGCATCGGCAATGACATGATGCAGGCCGCGAAGGATGCTGTCAGCGCCATGGTCGACCTTCTGGGCCGCACCAAGGGGTTGTCGGCCGAAGATGCCTACCTATTGTGTTCCGTCTGCGGCGATCTGCGGATTTCCGAAATCGTCGACATGCCGAACTGGGTGGTCAGCTTCTACTTCCCGAACGTGGTGTTCGAATGAGCGAGACCGTGCTGACAGTGCGCGACCTGAGTGTTCAGGTCGCCACCCCTTCGGGGGCGAAGACGGTTCTGGATGGGCTGTCTTTTGATCTGAAGCGGGGCGAAACGCTCTGTCTGGCGGGCGAAAGCGGTTCCGGCAAATCCATGACCGCTCTGGCGATCATGGGGCTGTTGCCAGAGCCGATGTGCCGCATCGCGGGCGGTTCGGTGAAACTCGGCGATCTGGAGCTGACGACCCTTGGCCCGCGCGGCTACCGCGATATCCGCAGCGTGCGGGTGGCGATGATCTTTCAGGAGCCGATGACCTCGCTCAACCCGCTGATGACGGTGCAGGACCAGTTGGCCGAGGTGCTGCTGGAACATGGTGCCTGCAGTCGCGGCGAAGCCCCTGCGCGGGCGCTGAAATTTCTGCAGGATGTGCAACTGACGGAACCGGAACGGCGGCTGAAGCAATACCCCCACGAATTGTCCGGCGGCATGCGGCAGCGGGTAATGATCGCCATGGCGCTGGCCTGCGATCCCGAGGTTCTGATCGCCGATGAGCCGACTACCGCGCTGGACGTGACGGTGCAGGCAGAGATCCTCGACCTGATCCGCGCCTTGCAAAAGGATCATGGAACCGCTGTGCTAATGATTACCCATGATATGGGCGTGGTGGCGGAAATGGCGGATCGGGTGGTGATCCTGCGCCACGGACAAGAGGTGGAAAGCGCCCCTGTGCGCGATCTCTTTGCCGCCCCGCAAAGCGACTATGCCCGGGAATTGCTGGCCGCGGTTCCCCGTCTTGGCACCGCGCCGCCTCGCCCTGAGGTGGAAAAGGGCGCCCCGGTGTTGGAGGTCAGCGATCTGTCGGTGCGGTTCGATATGCGCGGCGGTATCCTCAACCGGGTGCAGGCGCGGGTCCACGCGGTGGAACAGGTGTCCTTTACCGTGCGTGCCGGAGAAACCCTGGCGCTGGTCGGGGAATCCGGCTGTGGCAAATCAACAATTGGCAAGGCCCTGTTGGGGCTGGTGCCATGGCAGGGCTCGATCTCGGTTCTGGGGCAGCAGACCTATGGCATGGGCCCGGGCGCGCTGAAACCGGTGCGCCGGGACATTCAGATGGTGTTTCAGGACCCCGGTGCCTCGCTGGATGCGCGGATGACCGTTGGCGAGCAAGTGGCTGAACCTCTGGTCATTCACGGTCTGTCCAGTGGATCGGAGATGAGTGACCGCACGGCAGAGCTGTTTCGCCGCGTCGGCCTGTCGCCGGACATGATGCAGCGCTATCCGCATGAGTTTTCCGGCGGGCAACGGCAGAGGATCAACATCGCGCGGGCCTTGTCACTGTCGCCAAAGATTTTGGTGGCGGATGAAAGCGTTTCGGCGCTGGATGTTTCGGTTCAGGCGCAGATCTTGGAGTTGTTGCAAAGCCTGCAGGACGAAGACGGGCTGGCCTTCCTCTTCATCAGCCATGACATGGCGGTGATCGAACAGGTTGCGGACCGGGTCATGGTCATGCGTCTGGGGCAGGTGGTCGAGGAAGGCGCGCGTGATGCGGTGCTGCATTCGCCCCGCCATCCCTATACCCGCCGTTTGCTGTCCGCAGTGCCAGTCCCGGATCCCACGCGGCCTCTGCCAGAACGGCAGGCTGGTGATGCCAGTGGAACGCCCGTGCTACCAGTCGGCCAGTCGCCCGAAAAACTGATCCTGCGTGATCTAGGCGCCGGACACAGGGCCGCCGTCTGACGAGACTAGCACGGGTCCCGAAACGGAACGGCGCCCCCCTGCAAGACAGGGAGGCGCCTTGGCCGAACGTGCGAATGGACGGCGTCCTTACAGGGCGGCTTTGAACAGCTCTGTAAGGTTTGCTTCGGTCAGCTCGATCGGGTTGCCGCCGCAAGACGGGTCGATGATCGCGCCCTTGACCAGTTCGGGGATCGAGGCTTCGGTGACACCCAGATCCGACAGCTTGCGCGGGATGCCGAGGCTGTCGTTCAGTTCCTGCACATAGGCGCGGAAGCCGTCAAAGCCGCCTTCAATACCCAGATAGGACGCCGCCTGGTTGAACCGGTCGGCAATCACCGGGGCGTTGAAGTCCAGAACCGCAGGCATGCAGACCGCGTTGGTGGTGCCGTGGTGGGTGTTGAAATGCGCGCCGATCGGGTGGCTCATGGCGTGGATGGCGCCAAGGCCCTTCTGGAACGCGGTGGCGCCCATGGCTGCGGCGGACATCATCTGCGCGCGCGCTTCGATATCGGTGCCGTCGGCATAGGCGCGGGGCAGGTAATCCTTAACCAGACGCATGCCTTCCAGCGCGATGCCCTGGGACATCGGGTGGTAATGCGGCGAGGAGAAGGCCTCGACGCAATGGGCAAAGGCATCAAGCCCGGTGCCTGCGGTGATAAATTTCGGCATACCGACGGTCAGTTCGGGATCGCAGATCACCACGGTCGGCAGCACCTTCGGGTGGAAGATGATCTTCTTCTGGTGGGTGATGCTGTCGGTGATCACCGAGGCGCGCCCCACTTCGGAACCGGTGCCGGCAGTTGTGGGCACCGCGATGATCGGCGCGATGGCGTCGGCGTCGGCACGGGTCCACCAGTCGCCGATATCCTCGAAGTCCCAAACCGGGCGGCTTTGGCCGCACATGAAGGCGACCATCTTGCCAAGGTCGAGACCGGAGCCGCCGCCAAAGGCGATCACGCCGTCATGGCCACCTGCATTATAGGCGGCAACACCCGCTTCGAGGTTCTTTTCATTGGGGTTGGGATCAACCTCGGAGAACATGCCACGGCCAAGGCCCGCAGCCTCCATGATGTCCAGTGTGGACTGGGTCACGGGCAGATCCGCCAGTCCCTTGTCGGTGACCAGCAGCGGTTTCTTGATGCCAGCCTGCGCACAGGCCTCGGCGAGTTCCTTGATCCGGCCAGCGCCGAATTTGATTGCGGTCGGATAGGACCAGTTTCCAACGAGAGACATGGATATTGCCTTTCATAAGGGCCATTAGGCCGGGGGACATTCAGAGTGACACAAGGACCGGGCCCGACCGGGGTGGGCGCGATCGCGCCCGCCGTGGGGGCGGGCGGGCGCGGTCCGGGCCGCAGAGCGCCCCGGACGGGATTGGTTCAGCCCGTCACCTTTTTCAGGTGATAGGATTTCGGACGGGTCAGGTTGTGATAGCCGATCACCGACAGGCCGCCGCCACGCCCGGTGTTCTTGCAGCCGGTCCAGCACAGGCCCGGATCGAGATAGTCGGCGCGGTTCATGAAGACGGTGCCGGTCTCGATCTGATCGCCGATGCGCTGGGCGCGGTCCACATCCGAGGTCCAGAGCGATGCCGTGAGGCCGAATTCGCTGTCGTTCATCAGCTTGATGGCTTCCTCGTCCGAGGAGACCTTCATGATGCCCACGACAGGGCCAAAGCTTTCGTCGCGCATCACCCGCATGTCGTGGGTGACATTGGTCAGGATCTGCGGTGTCAGATAGGCGCCGCCGTCATCCTCGGCAAAGGTTTCGATCTGGGCCACGGCGCCCATCTCCAGCGCCTCGGCGATCTGCTCGCGCACTTCCTTGGCGAACCGTACATTGGCCATCGGGCCGATGGAGGTTTCGGGATCCATCGGGTTGCCCAGTTTGTAGCCTTTGACGATCTCGAGCGCCTTGGCGAGGAAGGCGTCATAGACGCTTTCGTGCACGTAGATCCGCTCGATCCCGCAGCAGCACTGACCCGAGTTGAACATGGCGCCATCGATCAGCGTGTCGACTGCTGCGTCGATATCCGCGTCTTCCATGACATAGCCCGGATCCTTGCCGCCGAGTTCGGTGCCAACGCCGGTAAAGGTGCCAGCCGCGGCGCGCTCCATCGCCTGACCGCCGCCGACCGAGCCGGTGAAGTTCACGAAATCAAAGGCCTTTGCCGCGATCAGTGCAGAGGTTGTGTCGTGATCCAGGAACACGTTCTGGAACACATCCGCAGGCACGCCCGCCGCGTGGAAGGCTTCTGCCATGCGTTCACCCACCAGCAGGGTTTGCGTCGCGTGTTTCAGCACCACGGTATTGCCGGCGATCAGGGCCGGAGCCACGGTGTTGATCGCGGTCATATAGGGGTAGTTCCAGGGCGCCACGACAAAGACGACGCCTTGCGGAATGCGTTTGATATAGCGTTTGCAGGTCTCGTCTTCGCCCACTTCGATATCGGCCAGCGCTTCCTTGGCGATCTCCGCCATATGCGAGGCGCGCTCGTTGAAGCCGCCGAATTCGCCGCCAAAGCGTACGGGGCGACCCATCATATGGGCGAGTTCCGGAACGATCTCGTCGTTCATTTCGCCGACCTTGGCGACACCGGCCATAACCAGGTCGATCCGCTCCTGCAGGGGGCGGGCGGCCCAGGCGGCCTGCGCGGCGCGGGCACGCTCGGCGGCGGCAAAGGCGTCCTCGCGCGAGAGGGTTTCACGCTCTGCAAAAACCGATCCGTCGATCGGCGAGATACATTTCAGTGTCTGGCTCATGCCATCCTCTTGTGTTTGCTGTCAGGGGGCTTTCCCCTGCCGTGTCAGTATTTCGGGGTCCGGAGCAAGGCGCCGTGGCGTCAGGCCCGTTCAAATCCGCGTGCGATTTCGTAGTCGGTCACCACGCGTTCAAAGTCTTCGATCTCCACCTCGGCGGCGCGCACGTAGTGGTCGACCACATCGTCGCCGAATGCCTTGCGCAGCAGGGTTGAGCCATTCAGCGCCTCGCGGGAATCGCGCAGGGAGCCGGGCAGCATGCCGGTCTCGCCCTGATAGACGTCACCCTTGGCTGCGGGGGCCAGTTCCAGCTGTTCCTCGATGCCCGCGATGCCTGCAGCCAGCTGCGCGGCCATGGCCAGATAGGGGTTGATGTCCGAGCCGCCGACGCGGCATTCGACGCGCACTGCCTTGGTGCCATCGCCGCAAAGGCGGAAGCCTGCGGTGCGGTTATCAACCGACCAGATGATCCGGGTCGGGGCAAAGGTGCCCTTCATGAAGCGTTTGTAGCTGTTGATGTAGGGGGCCAGGAAATACATGTAATCGGGGGCGTATTTCAGCATCCCGGCCATGTAGTGTTTCATCAGCTGGCTCATTCCCAGTTCATCGTTTTCGTCATAGAAGGCGGGTTTGCCGTCCTTCCACAGGGACTGGTGCACGTGGGAGGAGGAACCGACCTTGTCTTGGTGCCATTTCGGCAGGAAGGTCGCGGCATGGCCCTGCTGCCAGGCGATTTCCTTGACCGCGTGTTTGGCGATGGTGTGGTGATCGGCGGTGTTGAGCGCGGCATCATATTTGATGTTCAGCTCTTCCTGACCGGCCTCGGCCTCACCCTTGGTGTTTTCCACCGGAATGCCCGCATCCCACAGGTGATTGCGCAGCGGACGCATCACGTGCTCTTCTTTGGTGGTCTGCAGGATGTGGTAGTCTTCGTTATAGGCCGAGATCGGCGTCAGATCGCGGAAGCCGGATTTGGCGATCTCGCCAAAGCTTTTCTCGAACAGGAAGAACTCCAATTCGGTGGCCATCATCGCGTCATAGCCCATATCGGCCAGCCGCTGGATCTGCTTTTTCAGGATCGTGCGGGGGGAATGGGGGATTTCTTTGTGGGTGTGGTGGTCCAGCACATCGCAAAGCACCATCACCGTGCCTTCCAGCCAGGGCATCGGGCGCAGGGTGGAAAGGTCCGGCTTCATCACATAGTCGCCATAGCCGCCTTCCCAGCTGGTGGAGGCATAGCCGTCGGGCGTCGCCATCTCCAGATCGGTGGCCAAGAGGTAGTTGCAGCAATGGGTTTCTTCCCAGGCGCTGGCGACGAAATGTTTGGCGTGGAACCGTTTGCCCATCAGGCGTCCCTGCATGTCCACAAGGCACACCAGAACGGTGTCAACAGTGCCGTCGGCAACCTGAGATTTAAGCGTGTCGAAGGAGAGCATGAGGGGCCCTTTGTGTGTTGCGGCCCGCAGGGGCGGACTCGTTTCCGTCCGGCCCCTGCGGGCGAATTCCTGTTCAGGGTATCCGGCCCGCATTTAGGTGGCGGGCCGGATGAAAGGTCAAAGACCGGGGCCTATCAGCCGTAGCGGTAGGGGCGGCCGGCCTTGGTCATGTCCGAATTGTACTTCTTGATGATCTCGACAACCTTCGCCTTGGTTGGGCTTTCGGCCGCGATCTCATCCCAGAATTTATAGGCCGCTTCTTCAACGGTGGCCCATTCGGCATCGGGGATCGAGGTCAGTTCCATCTTCGGACCGTTGACGCGCAGATCTGCTTCGCCGCCCCAGTACCACCACTGGCGGTAGTAGTGCGACTGATCACAGCAGACGCGGAACAGGGTCTGCAGGTCTTCCGGCAGCTCGTTCCAGCGGCCCTGGTTGGCAAAGAAGGAGCCAGCCCATGCGCCCGAGATGTTGTTGGTCAGGAAGTAGTTGGTCACATCGGCCCAGCCAACAGTGTAGTCTTCGGTGATGCCCGACCATGCGATACCGTCAAGTTCGCCGGTCTGCATGGCGACTTCGATGTCTTCCCAGGGCAGGGTGACCGGCACCACGCCGAACTGGCTGAGGAAGCGACCGGCGGTCGGGAAGGTAAAGACGCGCTTGCCTTTGAGGTCCTCAAGGCTGCGGATCGGGTCTTTGGTGGCAAAGTGGCAGGGATCCCAGGCACCGGCCGAGATGTGTTTCACGCCAACCTTGGAATACTCTTCGTCCCAGATTTCGTTCAGGCCATATTTGTTGAATAGCACCGGCACGTCGAGCGAGTAACGCGACGCGAAGGGGAAGTAGCCGCCAAAGACGGTGACTTCGGTGGGCGATGCCATGGAGTCATCATCCGACTGCACCGCGTCGATGGTGCCGCGCTGCATGGCGCGGAACAGTTCGCCGGTGGGCACCAACTGATCGGCGAAATACAGCTCGATCTGCATGCGGTCGCCTGCGATCTGGTTGAACATGTCGATGGCGGGTTTCACCACGTGTTCGGCCAGAGCCGCACCGGCATAGGTCTGCATGCGCCATTTGATTGTGGATTGCGCCAGTGCCGGTGTGGCGAGCGGCGCCGCCATTGCGCCTGCACCGGCGGTGGTCAAAAACTTACGTCTTGTCGTCATCTCGTTTTCTCCTTGTTGAAATAGGGCCCCCGAACAGGGCTCTTTTTGGTTATTTTCCGTAGACCAGATCGGGCAGCCACAGGGCGATCTGCGGGAACAGCATCACCAGAGATAGCGCAACGATCATCACAGCGACAAAGGGGATGATAGAGACATAGATGTCCTTCAGCCCGATTTCCGGCGGCGCCATGGCGCGCATCAGGAACAGGTTGTAGCCAAAAGGCGGTGTCATATAGGCGATCTGCGTCGTGATGGTGTAAAGCACCCCGTACCAGATCAGATCAAAGCCGAGCGCCCCGACCAGCGGCACATAAAGCGGCGCCACGATCACCAGCATCGCGGTGTCATCCAGGAAAGTGCCCATGATGACAAAGCTGAGCTGCATCAGGATCAGGATCATCCAGGGGGAAAGACCCAGCTGCGTGGTGAAGAGATCCTCGATCGCCTTCACGGCGCCAAGCCCGTCGAAGATCGCACCGAACCCCAGTGCAGCAAGGATGATCCACATAAACATGCAGGAAATGCCCAGCGTCGAGCGCACGGAGGTTTCAAACACCTCCTTGTTCATGCGCCCCTTTAGCACCGCAGCGATAAAGGCGGTCATGGCACCGATGGCCGAGCTTTCGACCAGCGAGGTCCAGCCGTTGACGAAGGGGATCATCATCGCGGCAAAGATCGCCAGCGGCAGCACGCCCGAGAACAAGAGGCGGTATTTCTCTTTCAGGAACAGGTCGGTGTAGAACAGCGGGATCTTTCGGGTGACAAAGGACAGTGCCGCGGCCGCCAGCGCCAGACCGATGGCCGATTTCGGCGCTACGAAGTCCAGCTTCACCACCAGTGGGATCAGCACCAGCGCGGCCAGAACGATATGGTTCAGGCGCAGCGGGTGGTCACTGACGCGGTCGTATTCGGCCAGATCCTCGGGTGTCATCGCCGGGCCAAGGTCCGGCTGCATCCGGGCGCGGAAATATATGTAGGCGATGAACATGGTGGCCATCAGAAGGCCCGGCACCACGCCTGCCAGCCACAGCTGACCCACCGGCTGTCGTGCGATCATCGCATAAAGCACCAGCACGACCGAAGGCGGCACCAGAATGCCCAGACTGGACCCAGCCTGAATGGTGCCCGTCACCAGAATCTTGTCATAGCCGCGCCGCAAGAGTTCCGGCAGAGCAATGGTGGCGCCGATGGCCATGCCGGCGACCGACAGGCCATTCATGGCAGAGACCAGAACCATCAACCCGATGGTGCCGATGGCCAGGCCGCCTTTTACCGGTCCCATCCAGACGTGGAACATGCGGTACAGATCGTCGGCGATCTTCGATTCCGACAGCACGTAGCCCATGAAGATGAACATCGGCAGCGTCAGCAGCGGATACCACTTCATCAGCTTCATCGCGGCGGAAAACGGGATCTCGACACCGCCGGTGCCCCAGAGGAGCAGACCGGCAACCGCGCCGACAAAACCGATGGCGCCAAAGACGCGCTGGCCGGTCATCAGCATCAGCATCATGCCGGCAAACATCACGAGGGCGATCATTTCATAGGGCATCAGAGGTCCACTCCGCGCAGGCGTCCGATATCCCGGAACAATTCGGCAAGGCATTGCAGCAGCATCAGAAAGACACCGAAGCAGAGGGTGAATTTGACGGGCCACAGGAAGGGTCGCCAGGCGGTGGAACTGCGTTCGAGATAGCCGAGTTTTTCACCCGCCGCGGTCGGCCCTTCACTCACCAGCGTCCAGATGAGGTCACCAAAGAAGGAAAAAGGCTCCATCCCGAAATAACCAAGGCTATAGGCGGTGGAACTGACCGCGCCGTAAAGCAGAATCCCGAGGTAGACCATCAGGAACAGAACGGTGAAGGCATCGACCCAGGCTTTGGTTCTGGTGCTCCAGCCGCCATAGAACAGGTCCATCCTCACGTTCGATCCCATCTGGATCGAATAGGGCCCGCCAAGGATGTAATAGGCGACCATCACGAATTGTGCGGTCTCCAGTGTCCAGAGCGACGGGTTGAAGAAGGTCTTGGAGACCGAGGACCACAGCAGGACCCCGATCAGGGCAAAGATCAGATACATCGCGAACCGGCCAATGAACCGGTTCAGCGCATCGATCATGCGGACATATCGCAGAATGAAACTAGGCATCGGCCTGCCTCCCGGCCTTGAGCGCGGCAAGCGCGGGACGCAGCAGCACCAGCAGGTCTTCGGCTATGGCGGCCTCATCCTGCGGGGTGCGCAGCAGATCGTTACGCACTTCGATCATCACATTGGCGAGCCCGTTTTCCAGACCGTGCAGGCGCAGGGAATGGGTGACGCCATCCTCTGGGCCGTAGGGATCGTTGCGGGCGATCCTACGCTGCGGCAGGCGAGGGGCCTCGGCCAGCATGGCATCGGCCAGACGGGTGTCGCTGTCGTGCAGAATGCCGATTTCAACGGTGCGGTGCGCGCCGAAATAGACCGGTGTGAAACTGTGCATGGTGACCAGAACCGTCGGCAGGTCTTTGGCCTTGCGCGCTGCCAGCACGTCGCTGACCGCCTGACAGAACGGGGTATAGACCGTGTCAACACGCTCGGCGCGTTGTTCGGGCGTCAGGTCACAGTTGCCCGGCACCGCGATCACTTCGGATTTTTCCGGCATGGCCGAGGCGGCTTCGGGCGGACGGTTGCAGTCGTAGACAAGCCGCGACACCCGGCTGGCCACCAGCGGCGCATCAAGAGCGTCGGACAGGGCGAGCGACACCGCCCGGGCGCCCGGGTCCCAGGCAGCATGGCTGGTGCGGTCGGCTTCAGCGAGGCCAAGCCCTTTGTAGCGCGCAGGAATGTGGTGGCTGGCGTGCTCGCACAGGATCACCACCTCCCCCGCGCCGTCGGCGTTGAAGACTTCGGTAGCCTCGCTCAGAGCGTTGGAATCGCCCGGTGACATTCAGTACTCCCCGATTTTGGAAAAATGTTTTCACGTGGGGCATTTTCTGTCAATATCGTTTCAGGCAGTTTTTTCTGCGGTCGTTTTTCGCACGATGTAGGATGCGGCGAATGCCCGTTTTTTGATCGACCGAAATAGAGGTGTGCCCCCTTGTCCAAACCCGCCGCCAGTGTGCGAGAGCTGATCCGCGAACACTATTCGACGCTGACCCAGTCCGAGCGCAAGTTCGCCAATGCTCTGCTCGAAAACTATCCTGCGGCGGGGCTGGCCTCGATCACCATCGTCGCGTCGAATGCCGAGGTTTCGACCCCGACGGTGGCGCGGATGGTCCAAAAACTCGGCTTCAAGGGCTACCCGCAGTTCCATCAGGCGCTGCTGAAAGAGCTGGAGGCGCAGGTGTCCGGCCCGACGCAACGACGCGCGAACTGGGCGTCCGAGGCGCCCGAGGGACATCTGCTGAACAGATTTGCACAGGCTGTGACGGACAACCTTGGTCAGACCTTTTCAAACCTCGACTACGAACAATTCGACCGCGCGGTGCACCAGCTGGCCGATACCGAAGGGCGGCTCTATGTGGTGGGCGGGCGGATCACCCGGGCGCTGGCCGATTACGCCTTCACCCACTTTCAGGCGATCCGTCAGCACGTGACGCATATGACCTCGTCTTCGGCGACCTGGCCCCATTACGTGCTGGACATGGTCGAGGGCGACACCTTGCTGATGTTCGACGTGCGGCGTTATGAAACCAACCTGCAACGGCTTGCGGAACTGGCAGCCGAACGTGGGGTGAAAATCATCCTGATCACGGACCAATGGGCCAGCCCGATCACTTCGGTTGCCCATTATACCTTCAATTGCTGGGTTGAAATCCCGTCGGCATGGGATTCGAACATCTCCACCATGCTGCTGCTCGAGGCGATGATCGCTGCCACCCAGGAAGAAGGCTGGGATGAAACCCGCGAGCGCTATGAACGGCTGGATGAACTGTTCGATATGACGCGGCTGTTCCGCAAGTTTTCCTGACGGCGACAATTGCTGTCAGCCATCCGGTGGATGGGATGGACATGCGCATGAGGATACCGCAGTGTATTGATATTCAGCGCCTTTCGGGTGCGCCGAGATCAAAAAGTGTTTTAGCGAGGTCCGAACGTATGAACAGGTTTGTCAGAGTTGTTGCCATCGCCAGCATTGCGGTTCTGGCTGCCGTCCCCTCCATCGGCAAACCGCTGAGCCGTATTCTTGCGGAATCGGGCCTGTCGCCTTTGGATATGGAGATGATGATCCAGGCTGAGGCTGTCCTCTACAGCGTCAGCCAGCCAAAGACCGGCACGGTCGAGGCGTGGAGCAATCCCGAAACCGAGGCTCATGGTACGGTGACGATCATCAACAGAAATGCCAACTGCATCATGTTGCAGCACGAAGCGCACATGAAGGGTAGGGAGAAGGCTTTGCAGCCAAAGCGCAAGTTCTGCAAGGACGACAAGGGCGCGTGGCGCTTGTCCCTGTAAGCGGGTTTCAAGGTCAGTACTGATTCAGCGATAGGTGCGCTGCTCGATCGGGGTGGCTGCAATCGCTTCCAGCAAGCCGTCGATCAGCAATTCCTCGGCCCGGTTTTTTGCGGCGTGGCGGTTCCAGACCACATGCACGTCGATGGCGGGAAGATCATCATATGGCGGGACCTGCCAGAGCTGCCCATCCCGGACATCCCGCGCCGCCACGTGGACGGGCAGGGGGCCGATACCAACACCGGCCACGATCATGCGGTGAACTTCCTCAAGGTGACTGGACAGGCCTGTGACCTTGTCGCCCAGTTCGGCCTGCGCCCGCATTACTGTCACCGGTTTCAGCACATCGTGCAGCCGGTCGGTTTCAAAGCTGACCGAACTGTGCCCGGCCAGATCCGACAATTTCAGATCCTTGCGCCCGAACAGCGGATGGCGCGGGCCGCAGAACAGACCAAAGAATTCCCGGTACAGACGCCGGTACTCCAGTTTTGGGTTGTGATCCCGCACCAGGCACAGTGCAAATGAGGCCCGTTTTGCAGCCACCTCGGCGATGGCGGCGGCGCTGGTGCGCACGTCGATCGACAGGGTGGCTTTGGGATGTGCGAGGTGGAAATCGGCCAGTACCTCGTCAAACAGCGGGCAGACAACGTGGCTGGCCATGACGATCTTGACGTGGCCCTGCACCTCATCCGTCAGCTCCCGCATCAGTGTGGACAACCGCAGGATGGAGCCGTTGATGTCCAATGCCTCGCGATAGAGCAGCCGCCCGGCATCGGTCAGCTGGTAATGCCCCGGCGAGCGGTCGATCAGCTTGCGCCCGATGCGGTCCTCCAGCTTCTTCAGCGCGGCAGAAACCGAAGGCTGTTTCAGCCGCAGTTGTTGTGCCGCCTCGGTGATCGAGTGGCTTTCGGCCAGTACCACGAAGGTACGCAGCAGGTTCCAGTCCAACTCGCGGGCAATACGCTCGGGGGCAAAGCGCCCGTCGTTTTCCATAGATTCCATCTATATTCACAATTTTAATTATCTATTTGATCTATGGTGATCAGGTTTTGCATGCTTCCGTCAAGCCCGAATTAAGCGGGCGTTAACAGGGAAAGACCATGTCCGTCGAAAAACGAGAGGCGCGTCAGCCTTGGATTCTGCTGTTCCCCGCCCTGTCTGCGGTGACGTTGTTACTGTTCGTCCCGCTGCTGTTTATTCTGGTCTACAGTTTCTGGCTGCGCACCGCCACCGGCGCCGATGTGGCGGGTTTCTACCTTGATAACTGGCAAGAGGCGCTGAGCGATCCTTTCTACCGGGATATTCTGATCAGTACCCTGCGCATCGCGGCGATCACCACCGTGGCCTGCGCCCTGATGGGTTACCCTTCGGCCTATTTTATTGCCCGTTCGCAGGGCAATAAGGCGGTGCTCTTGCTGCTTTTGATGCTGCCCTTTTGGATCAGCTACATCATCCGCACGATGAGCTGGATCAACATTCTGGGTGTATCCGGCGCCTTCAACTCGGCGCTGCTGGCGCTGGGCATCATCGATGAGCCGATTCAGATGCTCTATAACGAGGTGACGGTCATTCTGGGTCTGGTGCACTTCCTGCTGCCCTTCATGATTCTCAATATCTTCGTCAGCCTCGACGGCATCGATACCAATCTTGAAAACGCCGCCAATTCTCTGGGCGCGACCCGCTGGCAGGCGTTCCTGCAAGTCACCCTGCCGCTATCACTGCCGGGTTTGGCCGCCGGTGGTCTGCTTTGCTTCGTGCTGGGCGCGGGCACATATATCACCCCGCTGGTTCTGGGCGGGCCGCGCGATGCCATGTTCGCCAACCTCGTGTTCGAAGCCATCATTACCCAGCTGAACTGGCCTCTTGGCTCGGCCCTGTCGCTGATGCTTCTGGCGGTGCTTGGGGCGCTGGTGATGATCTATAACCGCTACCTGGGCATGGCCCAGCTGATGAAGGGGCTGGGCTGATGGAAGGTCGTTTCAACATGGGCTGGAGCCTGATCCGGGGCTGGGCTGTCCTCGTCTATATCTTCATGTTCCTGCCAGTGGCCGTGGTTGTGCTGCTCAGCTTTAACGCCAGCCAGTTTGGCAATTTCCCGATGACCGGATTTTCCTTCCGTTGGTTCGTGGAACTGGCAGGGAACGATGCGATCCTGCGCGCCTTTCGTACCTCAATCATCCTCGGTCTGCTGACCGCACTGATTTCGACAACGCTCGGCGTTCTGGCCAGTCTTGCGCTGGTGCGCTACCGGGTGCCGGGGGCCAATGCGATTTCGACCCTTCTGATCGCGCCGATCCTGGTGCCCGAGGTGGTGCTGGCGGTGGCGCTGCTGCTGTTCCTGAACTTCCTTGGCATCAACAAGAGCTTTGGCCTCCTGCTGGCAGGTCACGTGATCTTCACGCTGCCCTTTGTGATCCTCGTGGTGCAGGCGCGGCTAGTGTCGATCAAGCGCGACGTCGAAGAGGCCGCGATGAGCCTTGGCGCCTCGCCGGTGCAGACCTTCTTTCAGGTCACGCTGCCCCTGATGCTGCCCGCTGTTCTGGCCGGGGGGCTCTTCGCCTTTACCATCAGTTTCGACGACATCACCGGCACACTGTTCTGGAAGCCCGGCGGCGTGGAAACCGTGCCGACGCAGATCTTCGCCATGCTGAGAAACTCGATCAGCCCGGAGATCAACGCGCTGGGCACCGTGATGATCGTGATGACCGTTGGCCTGCCGCTCCTCGGTGCAGCCATCGCCCGGGCCATGGCCCGCAAAAGCGGCACGTAAGAACCGCGCCCTCCCCAAATAAGACCAACAAAATACAGACCAACATGGAGACTGAAATGACCAAGAAAATGGACAATACCACCCGGTATGAGCGCGCCCGCGAGCGTTATATGAACGGTGATCTGGATCGCCGCAGCTTTCTGGGGCTGATCGGCGCGGCGGGTCTGGCCTATGGCGTGTCCACGCCCTTTGCCAAATACGCGCATGCGGCGACCACCGAGCAGGTCCGGTTCGACGGCTGGGGCGGCGTTGTCAGCGAAGCCTTCCGCAAGCACGCCTTTGATCCCTACACCGGCAAGACCGGCATCAAGGTTGTTGACGGCACATTCGGCGGTGGCGACGAATATCTGTCGCGCGTCAAGGCCAGCCAGCCGGGCGAATATAACATCGCGCACCTGTCGGGCGTCTTCGACTACGCACGCTATCACGCGCTGGGCCTCAGCTCGGAACTCAATGAGGCCAACATCCCCAACCTCGAATACGTGATCCCGAAACTGGTCGATGTGTTCCGCGGCGTGTCGGGCGGTAAACTGTCCTGCGTTCCCTATGACTACGGCACCACCGGTCTGGCCTATAACCGCAAGCATATCTCGGACGACGAGATGAAGGAAAAAGGCGCCAAGATTCTGATCGAGGAAGCCTACAAGGGCAAGATCGCAGGCTGGAGCGATTGGCGCACCCGCATGTGGTACGCGGCGCTGCAGACCGGCCAGAACCCGAACGAGATTTCGGATGAAGAGGCAGCATGGGATGCGGTCCGCACCCACCGCGACCTCAGCCTGAAATACTGGGGTTCGGGCGCCGAACTGATGAGCCTTCTGGCCGAAGAAGAGATCTACGTCACCGAAGCCTGGTCCGGACGCATCTTTGCGCTGCAGGAGCAGGGCCATGACATCGGTTACATGGATCCGCCCAACGGATTCGGCTGGCAGGAATGCCTCTTCGTGATGAAAGGCTCGCCGATGGAAGCCTGCGAAGAACTGCTGAACTTCATGCTGGCGCCGGAAACCTCGATCGCGGTGGCCGAAGGCCAGAACTACCCGACCGCGCTGGATCCAACCAAGGTCGATCTTGGTGACAAGATCCCGACCCTGCCGGCCTTTGACCCCACCGGTACGCTGGATGGTCTGACCTTTGCCGATCCAGACTTCTGGAACGGTCACGAAGCCGACTGGTCGAAAACCTTCGGTCGCGTCCAGAAGGGCTACTGATCCCTCCCGCCCTCTCCCCGAACGGGGAGGGGGCACCTTTGAACCTTCCATCCGGAGAGCACCCCGTGAGTTCCGTCACCCTGAACAACATCGTCAAACGTTTTGGCACCTTCACGGCCGTGCATCAGGCCAATCTTGAAATCCCCGAAGGCGCTTTTGTGACGCTGCTGGGGCCGTCGGGCTGCGGCAAGACCACGAACCTGCGGATGATCGCGGGCCTGCTGGATCCGAGCGAGGGCGAAATCCTGATCGGTGGCAAGCGCGTCAACGATGTGCCGATCCACAAGCGCAACCTGGGGATCGTGTTCCAGAACTACGCCCTGTTCCCGCATAAGACCGTGGCCGAAAACATCGCCTTTGGCCTGAAATACCGTGATGTCCCCAAATCCGATGTGGCCCGCCGGGTGCAGGAGGCGCTGGATCTGGTGCAGCTGCCGGACGTGGGCAGCCGCTATCCCAAGGAACTGTCGGGCGGGCAGCAGCAGCGGATCGCGCTGGCCCGTGCCATCGTCATCGAACCCGAAGTGCTGTTGCTGGATGAACCCCTGTCGGCGTTGGATGCCAACCTGCGCGAAGACATGAGGGTCGAGCTGAAGCGCATTCAGGCCCAGATCGGTGTCACCACCGTCTTTGTGACCCATGACCAGTCCGAAGCGCTGGCCATGTCGGACAAGATCGTGGTGATGAGCGCCGGTCGCATCGAGCAGGTCGGCACCCCCGAAGAAGTCTATAATACCCCGGCCAGCGAATTCGTCGCAAATTTCCTTGGCGCCTCCAACATTCTGGCTGGCACCTGTGTGTCCCGCGACGCCAAGGCCGCGCTGCTGGACGTGCCGCTGTTCGGCAAGGTTCCCGTGCCCGCGGACAAGGCTGCCGCCGCCAGCGAGGGCGCCGCAGCAAAGCTGGTCCTGCGCGCAGAGAAGCTGGTGCTGATGGCGCCGGGCAGCGATACCTCTGGCCTCGTCACCGCCGAGGCCGTGGTCGAGACCGTCGATTATCAGGGGCAGACCGTCCGGTATTTCCTGCGCGTTGGGGACACCCAGCTACAGGCGATCAACATGATCGACGGCCGCCCCTTTGCCGAAGGGCAATCTGTCATCGCCGCATTCCGCCCGCAGGATTGTGCGGCGCTGGCTGGCGCCTGACGGTTTTACGCAAGACACGTTCGCGAGCAGGATCACAGCATGAGCAATCTTTTCTATCAGGGCCGAGGCCGCAAACCGGTGCTGGAACAGGCCCGTGGGGTCTATATGTGGGACAAGGATGGCAGGCGCTATCTGGATGGCTCATCCGGGGCGATGGTCTGCAACATCGGGCATTCCAATGAAAACGTGCTGGCCGCGATGCAGCGGCAGATGGAGAAATCCACCTTCGGCTATCGGCTGCATTTCGAAACCGAAGCCTCTGAACAACTGGCTGCACGTCTGGCCGGGCGCATGCCCAAGGGTCTGAATAAGGTGTTCTTCGTGTCTGGCGGCTCGGAAGCGGTGGAAAGCGGGATGAAGATGGCCCGCCAATACGCTCTGGCCACCGGGCAGGACAGCCGCTGGAAGGTGATCTCGCGCAGCCCGTCCTATCATGGTTGCACCCTGGGGGCGCTGGCCGTCACCGGCTATACCACCCTGTCGCAGCCTTTTGCGCCGATGATGCGCGAAATGCCAAAGGTGCCCGCGCCGCGCGCCTATCTGGATGGTCTCGACCCGAACGACCGCGAAACCGGTTTGCATTACGCCGATATGCTGGAGGCAAAGATCCTCGCCGAAGGGGCGGACAGCGTTCTTGCCTTTATTCTGGAACCGGTCGGCGGCGCCTCCACTGGCGCGCTGGTGCCGCCGCTCGGATATATGGAGCGGATCCGCGAGATCTGTGATCGCTACGGTGTGCTGCTGATCATGGATGAAGTCATGACCGGCGCCGGGCGCACGGGGACCTTCCTTGGCTGTGAGCACTGGAATGCACAACCTGATATCGTGGTGATGTCCAAGGGCATCGGCTCGGGCTATGTGCCGCTGGGCGCAATGATCGCCGATGAACGTCTGGTCGACCCGGTGCTGGATGCGGGCGGCTTTGCCCATGGGTTTACCTATGCCGGCAATCCGCTGGCCTGCGCTGCTGGTCTGGCCGTGGTGGATGAGATCGAGGCACAGGACCTGTGCCGGAACGCCACCGAGATGGGCGACAAGCTGATCGCCCGCCTGCACGGTCTGATGCAGAAGCACGAAATCATTGGCGATGTACGCGGTAAGGGGCTGCTCACCGCCTTTGAATTCATGTCGAACCGCGACAGCAAGGCGCCGCTGCCCAAGGGGCTGAACGCCTACCAGCGGTTTGTCGATATTGCCTATGACAAGGGGCTGATCGTTTATTCCCGCCGCACCCGCGATGGGGTGGAGGGCGATCATATCCTCGTCTGTCCGCCGCTGATCGTGAATGAAACCCATCTGGATGAGATCATCGAAGGCCTTGATGCCTCGCTGGTCCAGTTCACCGATGAAATACACCCCGCCCTGAAAGTCGGCTGAGACATGTCCAAGATTCTGATCACCTGCGCCGTCACCGGTTCGATCCATACGCCGTCGATGTCGCCCTATCTGCCGGTGACGGCGGATGAGATCACCGAGCACGCGCTGGGCGCGGCAGAGGCAGGCGCAGCTGTTTTGCACCTGCACGCGCGCGATCCCGAAACCGGTCAGCCCTCGGCCAGCAGCGAACATTTCAAGGCGTTTCTGCCCCGCATCAAGCAGGCCAGCGACGCGGTGCTGAATATCTCGACCGGGGGCAGCGCCGTGATGACGCTGGAGGACCGGCTGGCAGCCCCCAAGATGGCCGAGCCGGAGATGTGCAGCCTCAACATGGGCACGATGAACTTCGCGCTTTACCCGGCGGCCGAGCGGATCACCGAATGGAAACACGACTGGGAAAAGCCGTTTCTGAAGAATTCCGACGATCTGGTGTTCAAGAACACACCGCGCGACATGGCGCGGATCCTGACCGAGATCGGACAGGAGCGCGGCGCCCGGTTCGAGTTCGAATGCTATGATGTCAGCCATCTTTATATGCTGAAACATTTCGTGGACCGGGGCCTCGTGAAGGCGCCGCTGTTCATTCAGTTCGTATTCGGTGTTCTGGGCGGTATCGGGCCGGATCCGGAGAACCTCACCCATATGAAACTGATCGCCGACAAGCTGTTTGGCGACAGCTACATGTTCTCGGTTCTGGCGGCGGGGCGGCACCAGATGCCGCTGATCACCATGGGGGCAGCCATGGGCGGCCACGTGCGGGTCGGGCTGGAAGACAGCCTGATGATTTCCCGTGGGCAGCTGGCCAAGACCAATGCCGAGCAGGTGACCAAGATCCGCCGCATCGTCGAGGACCTGGGCCGCGAGGTCGCCAGCCCCGACGAGGCACGCCAGATGCTGGCCCTGAAGGGCGCCGACCGGACCGCAATCTGATGGAGATCCGGTTTCGCCCGGCAGAGGCGCAGGATGTGCCTGCGTTGCATTGGGCGCTAACGCAGTTGTCGCAGGATCTGGGGGATCGCCACGTTGCGGGGGAGGCTGATCTGATGCGCGCAGGGTTCGGTACTGATCCCGCCTTTGGCGCCCTTCTGGCCGAGGCAGGCCCGCCTGTGGCGGCGCGCACGGTCGGGGCCAGCCTGTTCTCGCCGGTGTTTTCCACCGTGCGCGGAGCGGCCGGGGTCTATGTGGCCGACCTTTGGGTTGCGGCGGATGTGCGCGGGCAAAGGCTGGGCCAGCGCCTGCTGGCAGCGGTGCTGCAAGAGGCGCAGAGCAGATGGGATGCACGGTTTCTGAAGCTCAACGTCTATGACGACAGCCCGGATGCGCGCAGGTTTTACGACAGGCTCGGGTTCAAACCCGCCGTGTCGCAGACGGAAATGATACTGGATGAGGCCGGATGCGCGGCCCTGAGAGGAGAGACATGAAAGCGGTTTTTGACGAACGCCAGTGGAACCACGATCCAAAGCATTTCATGGCGAACGGCGCCATTCTGCCCAATCCGGAACAACCGAAGCGGATCGAGGTTCTGCATGCAGGCGCAGTGGCAGCCGGGTGCAGCTTTCAGGCGCCTCAGGATGCCGGTCTTGGCCCGATTGCAGCGCTGCATTCGGCGGAGTACCTGACCTTTCTGGAGAACATCTATACCCGCTGGCAGCGTATTCCCGGAGCCGGTGAAGAGGTCATTCCCAACATCCACCCTGCAGCCCGGACCGACGGGTATCCCAAATCCGCCGTGGGACAGGCAGGGTTCCACCAAGCCGATACCGCCTGCCCGATTGCCGAAGGCACCTGGGAGGCGGCCTATTGGTCGGCACAATCGGCTGTCACCGGCGCCGATCTGATCCTTGGCGGCGAACGCTCGGCATATGTGCTTTCGCGCCCGCCGGGGCACCATGCCTTTGGCGATCTGGCGGGGGGCTTTTGCTTTCTCAACAATTCCGGTATCGCGGCAGAGCGGCTGCGCGCCGCTGGCCTGCGCCCGGCCATCTTGGATGTGGACGTGCACCACGGCAACGGCACCCAGGGTATCTTCTACCGTCGTGACGATGTGCTGACTGTCTCGATCCATGCGGATCCGGCGCGCTTCTACCCGTTCTTCTGGGGGCATGCACAGGAACGCGGTGAAGGTCAGGGGCTGGGTTATAACCTAAATCTGCCCCTGTCGCGCGGCACCGGGGACGAGGATTACCTGAAAACCCTGGCCACCGCCCTTCAGCGTGTGAAAAGCTTTGGCACCGATGTGCTGGTCGTGGCGCTGGGGCTGGATGCCTCGATTGACGATCCCTTCGAGGGGCTGGCGGTGACCAAAGAGGGCTTTGCCCGCATCGGCGCGGCGATTGCGGCCACCGGCCTGCCGGTTCTCTTTGTGCAGGAGGGAGGCTACCTCTCCGACTCGCTTGGCGAAAACCTGACACGAACCCTCACCGGGTTTCAGGAGGAAGCGTGAGCGCGAACTTTGATGTCATCGTGATCGGCGGCGGGATCGCCGGGATTTCGGCAGCTGCTGAAATGGCCCGCGATATGTCGGTGCTGGTTCTGGAGGCAGAGCCGCAGACCGGCTATCACGCCACCGGCCGGTCGGCGGCTATCTTCATCCGCAATTATGGCAATGACACGCTGCGCGCCCTCAACGCGGCCTCGGCGCCAGTGCTGGAAATTCCGGAAGGTATTTCGGATCGCTCACTTCTGTCACCGCGCGGCGAGATGCTGGTGGCCGACGAAAGCGAACTGCCCGCGCTTGAGGCTTATGCGGCAGGCGCTGTCGGGCTGGAGCGGTTGTCACCAGAGCAAGCGGTTGAACTGGTTCCCATCCTGCGTCCGGAACGGATTGCGGGTGCGCTGATTGAATGGGATGCGCAGGATATCGACGTCGACCGGATGCTGGCGGGCTATGCCAGCCTGTTGAAACGGCGGGGCGGTCAGATCGTGACCGGGGCGCGGGTCAGCGCATTGACCCGCGATGGGCAGGACTGGCAGGTGCAGGCGGGTGATGACACATATACTGCGCCCATTGTGATCAATGCTGCCGGGGCCTGGGCGTCGCAGGTTGCGGCGCTGGCCGGAGCCCTGCCAGTTGATGTGGCACCGCTGCGCCGCTCTGCCGCGATCCTGCCCGCCCCAGAAGGCTATGATCCCACAGGCTGGCCGCTCTTCGCCTCGGCCGCGGAAAACTGGTACGCCAAGCCAGAGGCGGGCAAGCTGATGGTCTCACCCGCCGATGAGGATCCGGTCGAGCCGCATGATGCCTGGGCCGATGACATGGTGCTCGCCGAAGGGCTTTACCGGTTCGAGCAGGCGGTGACCGTCCCGGTGACGCGGGTCGAAACCTCCTGGGCGGGCCTGCGTAGCTTCGCGCCCGACCGGACCCCGGTTGTCGGTTTCGATCCGCGGGCGGATGGTTTCTTCTGGCTGGCCGGGCAGGGCGGCTACGGGGTGCAGACAGCTCCGGCGCTGGCCGCTCTCACGGTTGCATTGTGCAGCGGCGCGACACCCGCTATCGAACCCGAAGTCGTCGCGGCGCTCAGCCCGGCACGCTTTGACGGATGACCGGATCCCGGATCACAGATTAACTTCAGACCCTACGAACAGATTAGGACGGACAATGACCGAAATTACCCGCAAACACACCGGCCCCCGCATGAGCCAGATCGTCACCCATGGCGACACCATCTATCTGGCCGGTCAGGTCGGCACCGCTGGCGCCAGCGTCGCGCAGCAGACCAAGGATTGTCTTGAGCAGATCGACACGCTGCTGGCCGAAGCAGGCAGCGACAAGACCCGGATCCTGCAGACGGTGATCTGGCTGGCTGACATGAAGGACTTTGCCGAAATGAACGAAGTCTGGGACGCTTGGGTGCCCGAAGGCCACACGCCTGCACGCGCCTGCGGCGAAGCCAAGCTGGCCACCCCAGACTTCCTGGTCGAGTTCATCGTGACCGCGGCCAAGGCCTGATCCTTCGGCCTTTGGTCAACGACAGAATACATCACACGGAAAGCCCGGCCAAATTGGCCGGGCTTTTTGTATCCGATGGCGTTGGTGCCTCGGGACGGCCGATGATTCCACCCGATTCCTTGGATTCGGAGCCGAAAACTAGGCTTGGGTCGGGCGAGTTTGTGGGTAACCCTGTGGGGGAAATTGGATTCGTCTAAAGGCGCCGTGATTTACTCGAGATTCCCAAGGGGCGACACCGCGTGCAGCACGGTTCGCGTCGCAGAGATATGATTTAAGTCATTGTATTTGCGTGTTATTTCATCTTTCTTCCTGAAAAATGTGTTTTTGTTGATTTTAGGGTTGCGGGTATTTGGAGTTAGGACTAGAACCCCCTTCACCGGCGGCGCTGAGGCGCTACGGGGCGCGGCGGAGACGCTGCTGACGGATCGGAAAGACGGTTGAGACGCTCAGGAGAGAC
>NZ_JAXGFU010000019.1:0-32165 GCF_041008815.1 Pseudophaeobacter sp. A-200-2
GCGCTTGAGCTATTTGAGGGCTCCGCGCCTGCCGCGCTTGCCAAACCCGAAACCGACGACTACCAAAATCAAACCCGCAGACTCTCGTCATGAGCGAGGGACCAGCGGGGGGCAGGTCATTCGCAAACCTGTGAAAGAGGGAAGCCGATACCAGAGCGGCCAAAACAAACCAGCCAGAAGGATCATCAATTTATGTACACACGAAGCGCACTTCTTCTCACAACCGTCTTGGCCCTTGGGGCTTGCTCGGAGTCTTTCTCGAATTCACAAAACGCGTCGTCACGCCCGCCGTTACCGGAAAATATCCTGGAACTGGCAGCACCGAACCAAGACCTCGCGACCGCCTATCTGCGGCCCGAGGACAACTGCTACTGGTACATGCACGCGAGTCCGGTTGAAACAACGCGATTGCCGCTCAGGACGATCGAGGGAAACCCGATTTGCGTCAAACGGGCCGAGTAAGCGATCTCTGGGAATGCCCGCAACCGGCTTGTCGCTTCCGTCCGCTTGGGAGGGATCGATAACGTATCATCGACCTAGTGGTGCCCACATGGCAGGCTATTTCAATGGATAGATTTTTCTCTATCAGTATGCCCGCGGCTCAGTTTGTTAGAAATGTCCTGCTGTTCAGCTTCGCTGCATTACTGCCGGTCCTGTTGTTCTATGTCTTACTGGCTCCGGGCTTTGCTCCGGCTCTTGCTGCCGGCGGACCGGCACTCATGCGCTTTCTAAGGCAGGTTGCGACCAACGGTTTGCCCGTGGTTTTTGCCGCCAACTACGTCAGTTTTTTCCTTTTCGCCATGACAAAGCAACCAAAGGCGGGCTCAAGAGACACGGTGTTTTTCGTGCTGGTCGATGTCTTGCTCAGAGCCCTTCTCTTTCCAGGTCTCCACGTGCTTATATACGTTCTATCTGCCGACTGGTTCGGGTCATTCGGCGGCAATCGTTCAACCGCTTTGGCGGTTGTATCCCCGACTCTTGCGCGTTCGGCGTTTTTCGAGAACATCTCCGGCGTTTACCTCTATGCGACTATGATAAGCGCGTTGCCGCTCTACGTCTCGGCTTTCGGGCGGTCGGAATTTCTTGGACCGGTTGTACGTCGCTTGCCCATGAACACGGGCGTGATGCTGCTTGCCCTGGCTGCGTTTGCCTTGTCGGTCGGGCTGATCACGATCGGCGCACAAGGCATCGCATCTCTTCAGGCCAGGTGATGGCAGGCTAATCACCGTGGGCGTGGGCGTGGGCGTGGGCGACTTGCGGTGCCACCCATTGCGACAAGTAAACGCGCTCGAAGGCGAACACAGCGATCATCCCGACAGCGGCGTAGAGAACGATCATCGGGTCGCTTTGAAGCTTCATCACGGTGAAAGCTGCCAGTACTATCGCATCGAGCGCCAGGGCAGTCAAAAGCACGATACCGAAGGCGCCGACGTCTGCTCGACGATAGCGGAACACGCCCCAATGTATGATCATGTCCATGACGAGGTAAAAGAAAGCACCGAGGGATGCGATCCGGCCTAAATCAAAGAGCACGGCCAACGTCGCGGCGATGACGACAGTATAGACCAGGGTGTGGCGTTGGATGGGACCTGGCATACCGAAGTGGCTGTGCGGGATCATTTCCATGTCGGTCAGCATCGCCAGCATACGCGACACCGCGAAGACGCTGGCCAGAACGCCGGACGCCGTTGCGACAGCGGCCAGGATCACCGTGAGTATGAAGCCGGTTTGTCCAAGGGCGGGCTGCGCCGCTTGTGCCAGCGAATAGTCACGCGCTGAGATGATCTCCTCGATCGTGAGACTCGAACCGACCCCGTAGGCGACCAACAGGTAGACGACGACGCAGATTCCGATAGAGAACATGATCGCTCGGCCAACATTGCGATTTGGTTCAGTGATCTCGGCTCCGCTGTTGGTGATCGTGGTGAATCCCTTGAACGCAAGGATGGCCAGCGCCGTAGAGGCGATGAACCCCGTGAGCCCGTAGGATTGTGAGGTCTCGGACGCCGCGGCGAACGCAAAACCACTGGACCACAGGGCCGCGATGCCAAACAGAGCTATGCCTCCGATCTTGATCGCGGCCATGATCAACGAGAACAGCCCGACCGAGCGGTTTCCGGCGATGTTCACCAAAAAGGCGAAAACGATCACGGCCACAGCCAGAGCGGGGACCAATGGGCCACCTTCGATATCGAAAGGGCGCAGGACATAGGTGGCGAAGGTTCGCGCGACGAGGCTTTCCGCGATCACCATGCTGAGCGCCATCAGCAACGCGGCCCCGCCTGCGATGGCTCCGGGACCATAGCACTTCTGCAGGATCATGGCGATGCCACCCGAGGACGGCCATTTGTTCGACATCCTGATGTAGCTGTAGGCGCTGAAGCTTGTGACGACCGCGCCGGCGATGAATGCAAGAGGGAACAGAGGGCCGGCGAGCTGTGCGACTTGCCCCGTTAACGCAAAGATTCCGGCGCCGATCATCACGCCTGTTCCCATCGCGATGGCGCCGCCCAGACTGATAGAGCCTTCGCGGTACGTGTCTTGTTTGCTCTGCATAAATGGTCTCTCTTTTGCTTTCGGTTCGTCCGAACGATGTTGCGCGCTTCTAGATGCGAACGCCGCGAAGACGCAGCGAATTGAGCACCACCGAGATTGACGACGCGCTCATGGCGAAGGCAGCAAACATCGGACTGATGAGGATGCCAAAGAAGGGAAACAGAACTCCTGCCGCGACCGGCACGCCGGAGGCATTGTAGATCAGCGCGAAGAACAGGTTTTGACGGATGTTGCGCATGGTGGCCCGAGCCAACCGCCGCGCGCGCACGACTCCATCGAGGTTGCCCTTGACGAGGGTGATGCCCGCACTTTCGATGGCCACATCGGCGCCAGTGCCCATGGCGATGCCGACATCGGCCTGCGCGAGCGCTGGGGCGTCGTTGACGCCGTCCCCGGCCATGGCGACCTTGCGACCTTCGGCTTGCAATTCCTTGATGATCCGCGCCTTGTCCTCGGGCAGCACGTCGGCCCGGATCTCGTCGATGCCGAGCCGCGCGCCGATCGCCTTGGCTGTGCGCTCGTTGTCGCCGGTCGCCATGATGACGCGGAACCCCAGTTCATGCAGGTCCTTGATCGCGGCGGGCGTGGTCTCCTTCACCGGGTCGGCGACAGCGACAAGACCGGCAATGTCGCCGTCCAGCACCACGAACATCACTGTCTCACCCTCGTCGCGGCGGGCATTGGCCTTGGCGGTCAGGTCGCCCGCCTCGAGCCCCAATTCACGGATCATCGCCAGATTGCCGAGCGCCACCGCTTTGCCGTCCACAACACCCTTGACGCCCTTGCCAGTGACCGCCTCGAAGTCCCGTGCCTCGTCTATTTTGACATCTCGCTCCTCCGCACCCCTGACGATCGCTTCGGCCAAGGGGTGCTCCGATCCGCGCTCAAGCGATGCGGCGAGACGCAAAACCTCGGCTTCGTCGTGGCCGGGTTGCGGGAGTACGTCGACAAGCCGCGGCTTGCCCATCGTCAACGTGCCGGTCTTGTCGACGATCAGGGTATCGACTTTCTCGAACCGCTCCAGTGCCTCGGCGTTCTTTATCAACACGCCGGCCTGAGCGCCCCGCCCCGTTGCCGTCATGATCGACATCGGTGTCGCCAGGCCAAGCGCACAGGGACAGGCGATGATCAGAACCGCCACCGCCGAAATCAATGCGTAGGAAAGCGCAGGCGCGGGCCCCCAGATCGCCCAGGCGATGAAGGACAGGACCGCGATACCGATGACGGCCGGAACGAAGTATCCCGCCACCTTGTCGGCGTATTTCTGGATCGGGGCGCGCGAGCGCTGCGCGTTCGACACCATCTCGACAATTTGAGCCAGCATCGTGTCGGACCCGACACGCGTCGCCTCCATCACCAGACTGCCAGTGCCGTTGATCGTCGCACCAGTTACCGGGTCGCCTTCGGTCTTCTCGACCGGCACAGGTTCACCGGAGATCATGCTTTCGTCGATCGAGGACCGGCCGTCCAGAACCACGCCATCGACAGGAACCTTGTCACCGGGCCGTACGCGCAGCCGGTCGCCGACCTGTACGTCCTCCAGCGGGATCTCCTCTTCGGAGCCATCGTCCCGCATGACCCGCGCGGTCTTGGCGGCCATATCGAGTAGCGCACGGATCGCCTTGCCGGTTCCTTCACGTGCGCGCAATTCCATCACCTGACCGAGCAGCACGAGCGTCACGATCACCGCCGCCGCCTCGAAGTAGACGCCGACATGGCCTTCGGAGTCTCGGAACCCATCAGGGAATATGTCCGGTGCGAGAACGGCAACGACGCTGAAGAGCCAGGCGGCAAGAACGCCCATGCCGATCAGGGAGAACATGTTGAGGTTCAATGTGCGGAACGAAATCCATCCGCGTTCCAGAAACGGCCAGCCGCACCACAAGACCACTGGCGTTGCCAGGATCAATTCGATCCATTGTGTGGTGCCTTCGCCAAAAAAAGTCCGGACTGCGGGGAAACCGACGAATGGCCCCATCGTGAGGACAAGGAGCGGGATCGTCAGGACTGTGCCGACCCAGAACCGCCGTGTGAAATCCACCAGTTCGGGATTTGGACCTTCATCGCCCGGCACACCGGATTCCAGTTCCAACCCCATGCCACAGATCGGGCACGCGCCCGGATCAGGCTGCCGCACCTGAGGGTGCATCGGGCAAGTGTAAATGGGACCATCATGCCCTTGGGGAACCAGATCATATCGTCCATCCGCCGGCGCGGCACCTGCTTGGTGGTCGTGATGATCATGTGCTGAATGGACCTCGAGCTCCGATTCCGGCACGAGATGCATCCCGCATTTCGGACAATTGCCGGGCTCAACCTGCCGCACCTCAGGGTGCATTGGGCAAACGAATACCGAAGAAGCTGCTGTGGTTTCAGAACTGTCGGGGGTGCTCATTTTGCGGTCCTTTCCGAGAATGCTTCTCTTGCCTAAGGCTTCCATCCACAGGAGGGTCAAGAGAGATCAGTATGGTGATTACATTGCGGATCTGCGGGGTGGCGCTGTCCGGCCCCGTTCCCGTCGGGCGAGCACGATCAACGCCAGCCCGACCAACACCATCGGCATGGAGAGCAACTGGCCCATCGTCAAACCCCACTCACCAAAATGGAGCGCATGGCCAATCGGGTTGTCCGCCGTCACAAACTGTTGGTCCGGTTGCCGGAACATCTCGACGAAACTTCGGGCAAGACCATAGCCGGTCAGAAACACGCCAGCCAAGGCACCGGGCATTTTCAGCCAGCCCCGGCCCCAAGCGAGATAAATGAGCAGCATTCCAAGAATGAGCCCCTCCAATAGCGCCTCGTACAGCTGGGACGGGTGTCGGGCGCAGAGGCCGCTAATCCCTGGGCAGGCCTGCGCGACTTCGCCGGGAAAGATCACCGCCCAGGGAACGTCCGTCGGCCGCCCCCACAGCTCGTTGTTGGTGAAGTTCGCCAGCCTCCCAAGAAACAAGCCTGGTGGTGTTGTCAAAGCCAGCAAGTCGCCAGTGCTGAGCAATGACGCGTTTTGTCGAAGGCAGAACAACAAGGCCGCGATGACAACGCCCGCGAAGCCCCCGTGGAAAGACATGCCGCCTTGCCAGACCATCAGAATCTCCAAGGGATTGGCGAGATAATATGCGGGCTGGTAGAACAGTACAAAGCCCAGGCGACCACCAGCAATCACGCCGATGATGATCCACGTCAGAAGATCTTCGATCTGCGTCCGGTCAAGCGGCGGTCCAACTGATGTCCAGAGCGCGGGACGGCTTATGGCACTCAAACAAATGCGCCAGCCAATCAGGATACCGAAGATATAGGCTAGCGCGTACCAGCGGAGTGCGAATGTGACCCCCCCGATGTCGAAGGAGAAGAGGTCGGTTCCAATATCCGGAAATGGCAATCCCGCTGGCAGCACTGGGTCAGTTCCTCATCAGGAATTTACGTGGGGATTAGATGGCATTAATCGAGCACCGCCAATGGCGCTGGCTCTGCGACAGGGCATCCAACGCCCATCCCGCAATCACGCGGTGTCGAGGGCGTCCCGCAGGAGATCGCGGACTTCGCCGGCGACCGCGTCCAGGTCTTGGTTCTGCACCGCCTGCATCGAAGCGACAGGATCGACCGCGCTGACCTCGGTGTCGCCGTCCACTTGCCGCAGGATAACATTGCAGGGAAGCATCGCACCGATGCGAGGCTCGATCTCGATGGCTTTGTGCGCCATGCCCGGATTACAGGCCCCCAAGATGCGGTAAGGCGGCATGTCCGCATCAAGTTTCTTTTTCATCGTCGCTTTGACGTCAATCTCAGTCAAAACGCCGAAGCCCTTGTCTGCCAAAGCATCCCGAACACGCATCTCTGCGTCATCGATTTTGGTGTCTTTCAGGACGCGATCATAGGTATAGGCCATGGGAATTTTCCTTTCAGTGTCTCTATTTGTTGGCATACCGAGGCTAAACGGTTCAGGTCGCGGTTCGGTTCAATGTCCCGACCGCGAATGGTTTTGGCGTTGTGAGGACGGGTGCCGGAAAATAAACCGGCACCCATTGGCTCAGTTGTCCTGCATCATGGAGCCGTTGCCCATGCCCTGACCGTTGCCGGGCCGCGCAGGCGCATCTGCCATATTCGACCGCATCATCTGCATCCGCTCCATCCTATCGGCAGGAGCGGCCATCTCTTCCGGCGTCACCGCGCCGTCGCCATCGGCATCGAGGTGTTGGAAACGATCCACCATCATTTCGCGGATCATTGCGCTGTGGAGAGCTTCAAACTCGGTAATCGAGAGGTTTCCATCCCCATCGCTGTCAAACTCGGAAAGCTTGGCCTGAAGCCGCGTGCGCATTTCTTCCGGCGTGGTTGTGCCGTCTCCATCAGTGTCGAACATTTGCATCATGCCGGCACCCATGCCTGGGCCCATCATACCACTGCCCATGCCTGCGCCCATCATGCCGCCGCCCATCATGTTCCCGTGCATGCGCTTCATCATGTCCATCATTCCGCCCATGTTCGCCATCATGCCCGGACCACCGTTCTGCATCATGCCTGCCCCACCTTGGGCACCAAGCTGCCCACCGTGCCCATGGTTGGCATCCGCGAAGGCCGCGCCACCAAAGGCGGTTGCAGCCAGGGTCATTGCAGCGAGTAAAGTGTTGCGTTTCATTTCGATCACCTCGTGTCAGTGTTGCGATACCCACTATATGGGATGCACCTGCAGATGCGGAATAACACGCGAGCCGGTGTTTTGTATCGCGAGGTCACAAAGGCGGGGTCTGTTACAAACTGCGACAAATCAATTCGGGGCGAACGCTCCTCTTCATCTAAGACATGCGATATCCAGAGAAAAACCTGTCGAGGAGTCGTGTACCAACTGACACCGAAACCATGTTTCGGTGGAAGTGAAATTCGGAAGAGTTGGTGTCGAGAGTGGCAGAGGCCCTGATGTTCCCGAAAATTCAGTCATTCAACCCATGGCAGGAGGCTGCAAGTTGCTCTTTTTGAACCGCATTTTCTTGGTGCTTGCCTTGGTGATTTTGGCGGGGTGCGGTGCAGGAAACGACATGCGCCCTGATGCTTCAGCCGAAGTCATCAGTAGTGCATCCTACAGTCACGACGGACCGGCCGCGTTGACGCTGTACACTATGATCAATAACAGGTCCGGGGCGGGTGCGCATACCAGCGTCATGATCAATGGGTCGCAGCGCGTTATCTTCGATCCGGCAGGAACGGTCCGGCTGAGCGCGGTACCGGAACGGGGAGATGTGCTTTATGGCATTACTCCACAAGTGGCCGATTTTTACGCACGGGCTCATGCACGGGAGACCTACCATGTCGTCATACAAGAGATCGATGTGTCCCCCGAAGTCGCGGAGCGCGCCTTGCAACTTGCATTGGCAAACGGTCCGGCTGCTTCAGGCTTTTGTAGCGTCAGTACTTCTGCGATCCTAAGGCAATTACCAGGATTTGAATCCATTGGACGCACATTTTTTCCAAAGCGCCTGATGGCGGATTTTGGCAAGTTGCCGGGCGTGCGAACCACAAAGCTGTTCGAGAACGATGAGGACGACAAATCCGTAGCGATCGCACAGTTCGAAAATTCACTTGCGACGCGGCCTTGAGTGTTCGTCCAACAATTCGTTGCAAGTTGTCCCTGCACGACGCGGTACTCGGCGTGTGAGCCAAAGATTCTCTGTCCTACGAATAGGTCAGCTTCGAGCGGTAACGCTGTCTTCGGCCGAGTAAAGGAACGCCGTCGATCCGACAGCGACATTCGGATAGAGATCATTGATATGGGCCATCACCATGCGCACGCATCCCGAACTGGCCCGGCCGCCAATGCTGCGAGGGCTCGGCGTTCCGTGAATTCGAAGGTACGTATCCCGATCTCCGACGAATAGATACAAAGCCCTGCTGCCCAAGGCATTGTTGGGGCCGGGCTCCATACCGTCGGCAAACCGCTCGTAAGCCTCCGGATCGCGTTCGATCATTGACTGTGTTGGCGTCCAGTGCGGCCATTCGACCTTTCGGCGGATCGTATAGGTGCCGGGTTCATAGAGATCGCCCTTGGCAATCGCGACCCCGTAGCGCATCGCGGTGCCATCTTCCTCGATATGGTACAGATAGCGCGCGATCGCATCGACGTGAATGTCACCCGGGCGCAAACCGTCATTCGCCAAAACGCGTTGCGGCAGCAGCCTGGGATGCAGCCCCCATGGGTTGGTTGTTGCCGGGTCATAGTTGGCGGGCGTGACCTGCGCATCCCAAGCTGCTTTTTCGGCTGTTGTCGGCCAGGTCTTAGCGAATGCTGGCGAACTCAGAGAAGCTGAAAACAGCGAGCCGGAAAGTGCAAGGAAGTGTCGTCTTGTAACCATGAAGCGAAGCCCTTTGTTTGTTTTCGATGAATGCGAGACGATTCAAGAAACGTCCGCGACCCCATGCCATCGACCCTTTTGATGTCTTGCGATCGCGACCAACCAGAGGCAAGCAAGGACACCGCTTAGGATCGCGTTCCAACTCGCCATGGACAACGTCAGAAATTCCCAGACAACCTCATTGCACAGAACAAGAGTGGACGCATTTGAACTCGCAGAGGGCAGCAATTCCGATACCGACATTTGGGAAACATCGAGGCCGGATCCCGTGCAAGAAGTCGGTCCCTCCCACCAGCCGCGCTCGACACCGGTATGAAACATTCCCAACGCGGATGTGCTGAGTGCCGACAGGGCACCGATTATCAGGATTGGCAAAATCGGCAGAGCAAAGAGCAACAGAGCGCCCATTCCAATGGCGATTGCGTGTGGGTAGCGTTGCCAGATGCACATTGCGCACGGCGCGTACCCAAGAGCCTGGAAAACGAAGGCCCCTAACAGCAAGGCGGCTGATCCTGCCGCCGCAGTCATGCCGAGAGATTTTGGTGTCAGGGTCAATGAACGCTCCCGTTGGCAATCGATGGACCTGTTTCTCGCTTGTCAGGTTACGTAGACGGCAAAAGGCCTGTTATCATTCAGAGATTTGTAACGGTATGTATCCGTCTCGACCCTCAGCCGACTCTGATCCACGTTGCCATACCGTCGGCTTGGTGGCTCAACATGTGGCAATGCAGCATCCAGGATCCCGGATTGTCCAGGACGACGAGAATATCCCGCGTCTCGCCGATATCCAGGAAGGTCGAGTCCCGGTATGGACCGGCTTCCCCCGCCGCATCGAGTTCCCAGAAATGGTGGCCATGCAGATGCATGACGTGTGGAAACCCGGTTTCGTTGCGGATTGAAATGCGCACGGTCGTCCCCTGCGCGACGGATAGGAAAGGGGTTCGAGGCAGTCCAGATACGTCATTGAGCGCCCATGTTCCAGTGCCGTTATGGGACGCGCTTCCCGCACCTCCCTGGAGCACCAGCTCCGCGGTTTGGCCGGGGTCTTGCGGGGCGGGCATTCGGTTGGCGGGCAACGCGGTGATGGGCACTTTCGCAGGGTCACGAGAGCCGGAAACAGCGATTTCGCCAAGGCTCAACGTCCACTCTCCAAAGCTGTCGTCGAATCTAATAGGCCCGGTCGCATCACCAATCACATCGCATCTTTGCCCCGGAGCTAGGAGGATGGGTTCGAGTGTCTGTGGCTGCGCCAGGGGCATACCATCCAGTGCAACGATCTTGCCTGCCAGACCGTCCAGCCCGACACGGTAAACCCTGTCGATAGAGGGATTTATCAGGCGCAAACGCAGGCGGTCGCCTTGTCTCACATTCTTGCTGGTTCCATTGGAAACAAGCGCCGTGACCGTATTGCCGATACGGCCCTCGGTCGCGAAATGAGCCGGGTTGAACCCTTCGTCGTACTGTCCGGACTGATCCAACAAGACATCGAAGAACTGAACAACAATGTCATGGTCGACAGCCGGCGCATTTTGCTCCTCGACGATGAAGGCGCCGAAAAGGCCGCGGCTGACCTGATCGTAAGACAGGTAATGCGAGTGATACCAATACGTGCCGGCATCCGGGACGCCGAATTGATAACGATACGTGTCGCCCGGAATGACCACATCCTGAGTGAGAACGTTGACACCATCCATCCGATTTGGAACCCGCAACCCATGCCAGTGAACAAGAGCGCCCTCCTCCAATCGGTTATCGAGGGTAATGCGGGCGGTTTGTCCTTGTCGCATTCTGACTTCTGGGCCCGGCAGACCACCGTTGAAGCCCAACATCGACACGTCGTACCCAGCAAGGCGCGCCTTGATCGATTGGGGCGCGAGGATCAACTCGCGTGTCGCTGCTGGCAAGCGGGTACCAGCCAGCGCAACGGTCATCCCGCCAAGGAAAGACCTCCGGCTCAAAGACAATTCCGTCACCTCATGAATGATGGACTGGCTTTCGCCAACTGCCGCACTTGTGCCATTTCCGGAAGAGGAACTTCAAGGCGACAGAACGCTCCTCACGCCGTTGTCACTTTGGGATACAGGAAGACGCGGGCGCCAATTTCTACGCGATCATACAAATCTTTTACGTGTTCATTCGTCAACCGCGCGCATCCATTCGACACGGCCGATCCAATGGTTTCCGGAGCGTTGGTTCCATGAATACGAAGATAGGTATCGCGTCCCTCATCATCATAGAGATACAGCGCGCGGGCCCCGAGCGGGTTGTTTGGCCCGCCTTTCAGCCCATCCTTGTACTTCGCGTATTTGCGTGGCTCGCGCCGGATCATGGCGTTCGTTGGCCGCCACCATGGCCATTTGGCCTTGCGCGCTACCGTGAACTCTCCGGGTTCGTACAAACCTTTGCGCCCTACCCCGACCCCGTAGCGGATCGCCATCCCGTCCTCGAGCATGAAATAAAGGAAAAAATCGTCGGGAACGACGTGGACATCGTCTTTAACCCAGTCACCACGACGGGTGTTTACCAATTGCGGTTCGAACCGTTCGGGCAATTTGACTTTGTGGGCCCAGGCAATTGTGGGCAGAAAGCAACCCATCGCTCCGGCACAAATCAATTCTCGTCTCGTGAAATTCTGCATGGCGCGATCTCCTCGGACCCATGAAAATTCAGTGCGCGTCAGGGGCAAAGAAAAGAAGCCGTGAACCGGGGCAAACGACGCGCCTTTGTTGCCTTGAAACTACGAAAATTCGCGCTTTTGGAACTCTCCAGCGCTGGAATGTTGTTGTTTTACAGAGAACTGCAAGGAGGTGACTGGAAATGCACTACTCACGGTTCTTTATGATGATCGGAACATCGACCGTGGTCATGTTCGTTCTGATGTACCTGAACACCTATCTTTGGGGCCATATCTTCTTTTCGGAGACACGCCTTTACATGGCCATCCTGATGGGGGCGACCATGGCCGTGATCATGTTGGCGTACATGTTGTCCATGTATCAGAACACCAAAGCCAACATCGCGATTTTCGTTGGCGCAATAGTCCTTTTCGCGGCGAGCCTCTGGCTGGTTCGCGGGCAATTCACGGTGCAGGACAGGTCCTACATGCGCGCCATGATCCCGCACCACTCGATCGCCATCATGACGTCGACTCGTGCCGAGATCACCGACCCGCGCGTCCGGGGGCTCGCAGACGACATTATCTATGCGCAGGACAAGGAAATCGCCGAAATGCGCTACCTTATTGCTGACATTGGAGCAAACGGCGAAGCATCGGCCACGCGAAGCGAAACGCCGGCGCAGGTTGTGGATGCGCAACAGGCGCTTCAAACGGAGGTCGTGTCAAAAATCGATCCCGAGTTTCTGACGGAAGACGAAATCGCAGCGGTGTTCCCGAATGGTGGAGACTGCCGATTTGCCTACACCTCGGACAGTCCAGCCGTGCTGGTGACCGGTGAGACCGGCGAAGGGACTGGGGCCGCGATGAAGATCAGCGGTGACCTGGTGCGCCTGGATGCGCAGGGCGAAAATGCGTTTTCTCAAGGCCCGCTATCGGCCGAGATCGTAGAGACAGACGGTGACCTGACCGATCTGATCGTCAGCGCGGAACCGACTACGAAGCCGGGTTCCGTGGTCAATTCACCTGCGCCGGATAAGGAGGAAAGCATATGCCCCGGGACACAGACAGTAAATCCGCGCAGCTTTATCGCATGGTCATGCCGGGCCATGTCTGCCCCTACGGTCTGAAATCGAAAGACCTGCTGGAGCGGCAAGGCTTCGAGGTGGAAGACCATCCGCTTGAGACCCGTGAAGACACCGATGCTTTCATGGAGAAGCACGGGGTCGAGACGACGCCGCAGACCTTCATCGGCGGAGAACGGATCGGCGGCTACGATGATCTCAGGGTGTTCTTTGACATCGACCCACCCGAGGAAGAGCAAAGCGACACGACCTACCAGCCGGTCATCGCGATCTTTTCCGTCGCCGCGCTATTGGCACTGGGCCTGTCTTGGCACCAGTACGGGTCGGTCTTTACCTTGCGCGGGTTCGAATGGTTCATTTCGCTGTCCATGACCATTCTCGCGATCCAGAAATTGCAGGATGTCGAAGGGTTTTCGACGATGTTCCTCAACTACGATCTGCTGGCGCGCAAATGGGTACGATACGGCAAGCTTTATCCGTTCGGCGAAGCGTTGGCAGGTGTCCTGATGACTGCCGGCGCGCTGCTGTGGCTCTCGGCGCCTGTCGCCCTGTTTATCGGCACGGTCGGCGCTGTCAGCGTATTCAAGGCTGTCTACATTGACAAGCGGGAGTTGAAATGCGCCTGCGTCGGCGGTGACAGTTCCGTCCCGCTGGGGTTCATTTCGCTGACGGAAAACCTGATGATGATCTTCATGGGTATCTGGATGCCGGTCCGCGCAATTTGGTTCTGAAACGTGCCGAACCGGCATCGATTATTCGGACATTCGTACAGGTGAGAGATCTGCGAGGATCGGGCAATCCGGACGATGATCCCCGGCACATTTCTCCACAAGCTCGGTAAGCGTCGTTCTCATGGATTGCAGTTTCTCTATCTTCTCCTCGATCTGGCGAAGATGGTCTTCCGCAACCGTTTTCACCTGAACGCTTTCGCGGTTTTCATCCTCGTAGAGAGCCAGAAGCGTCCTGCAATCTTCGATGGTGAACCCCAAGGCCCGTGCTCGACCGAGAAACGCCAGCTTGTGAACGTGGTTCTCGGTGAATGCGCGATAGCCGTTCTCACTTCGGTTCGGGCGGATCAGCCCGATTTCCTCGTAGTAGCGGATTGTTTTTGGGGGCACACCCGATTGTCGGGAAACGTCTCCGATGTTCATGTCGAACCTCCGTTATTCTGCTGGAGCAGGAGTGACAGCTGCCAGCTCTGCCGGGATTGCGCGCTGCTCGTCCATCGCCGGCGCGATACCTCGCAGGCGCAGGGCATTGGTTAGAACGAACACCGACGACAACGCCATCGCGCCCGCCGCGAGAATTGGTGACAGGAGCAGCCCAAAGGCCGGATAAAGCACCCCGGCGGCGACCGGAATCAGCGCGACATTGTAGGCAAAGGCCCAGAACAGGTTCTGCCGGATGTTTCGCATGGTTCGCCGCGACACTTCGAAGGCATTCACCACGCCGCGCAAATCGCCGGACATCAGGACGACATCCGCGGACTCGATGGCCACATCAGTGCCGGTGCCAATGGCGATACCCACATCGGCATGCGCCAGCGCCGGGGCGTCATTGATCCCGTCGCCGACAAAGGCGATGCGCTTGTTCCCTTCGCGCAAACCGTCAAGCGCCGCGACCTTGCCGTCTGGCAGAACGCCGGCAACGACATGGTCGATGCCGGTTTCGCGGGCGATGGCTTCGGCGGTTTCGCGTTTGTCCCCTGTGATCATCGCAACCGCAAGACCCTTCTCGTGCAGCGCTGCGATGGCTGCGCGGCTTGCCGGTTTGACCGGATCGGCGACGCCGATCACGGCGGCGACACGTCCATCTATGGCAGCGTAAAGCGCCGTGCGACCCTTGCTTGCGATCTTCGTTTCCTCTGGAGTCAATGCCGAGACGTCAATGCCTTCGCGCGCCATGTAGCGGTCGGCCCCAACCAACACCTCCACGTCTTCGACCACGGCGCGCACGCCGTAACCTGTGACCGATTGAAAGCCTTCGGCCCCCGCAAGAGGTGCGCCCTCGGCCCGCGCGGCACGGACGATGGCGTCCGCGACAGGATGCTCGGAGAGCGACTCCACGGCGGTGATCTTCGAGAGCGTTGTTGAACGATCGAACCCTTCGGCCAGCACCAGGTCAGTCAGTGCGGGTCGCCCCTCGGTCACCGTGCCTGTTTTGTCGAGGGCGACCACATCAACGGAATCAAGTTGCTGCAAGGCGTCGCCCTTGCGGAACAGGACACCCATTTCCGCAGCACGTCCCGTCCCGACCATGATCGAGGTCGGCGTCGCAAGCCCCATCGCGCAGGGGCACGCGATGATCAGCACCGACACACCGGCGATCAGCGCCATTGTCAGGGCCGGATCAGGCCCGAAAACCAGCCAGACCAGCACGGTCGCCGCCGCGATCGCCATGACGGCAGGTACGAACCAAAGCGTGATCCGGTCGACCAATCCCTGGATCGGCAGCTTGGCGCCCTGGGCCTCTTCGACCATGCGAATAATTTGCGCCAGGGTTGTGTCGGCGCCGACCCGGGTGGCGCGGAATTGCAGACTTCCGGCACCATTGACCGTCCCGCCGGTCACCGGATCTCCGGCACTTTTTTCAGCGGGAATCGGCTCGCCTGTCAGCATGCTTTCGTCGACGCGGCTGGTCCCCTCGATGACCTCGCCATCAACCGCGATGCGTTCACCAGGGCGCACGATGACGATGTCACCCTGAACTAGCGCATCGATCTCGATCTCTATGCTTTCACCGTCCCGCATCACGCGTGCGGTCCGCGCCTGAAGCCCCAGCAGCTTCTGGATGGCCGCGCCCGTTCTCCCCTTAGCGCGCGCTTCAAGAAAACGCCCCAGCAAGATGAGGACGACGATGACCGCTGCCGCCTCGAAGTAGACAGAGCGCAGCGTGTCAGGCAAGGCCGATGGTACGAATGTCGCAACTACGGAATAGAAGTAAGCCGCCCCGGTGCCGACCGCGACGAGGCTGTTCATGTCGGGCGCGCCCCGGAATAGGGCCGGGAAACCCTTGGTGTAAAACGTCCGGCCCGGGCCGAAGAGAACGATTGTCGTGAGAACGAATTGAAGAAGCCAACTCGTCTGCTGACCAATCGTGGTCTCGATAAGCATATGAACGGCCGGAATGACGTGGCCACCCATCTCGATCAAAAAGACCGGCAAGGCGAGGATGGCTGCAAAGGTGACCCGTTTGGCAAGCGCCAGAGCCTCTTCCTCCTTGCGCGCAACCCTGTCGTCACCGGCTTGGGCCGTTGCCACGGTGGCCGGATACCCTGCCGCGCCGCTTGCATCGATCAGATCGGATGTCGTGACAAGACCTTCGACGTAAACCACCGTCGCCGTCTCGGAGGCGAGGTTGACGTTCACCTCGACCACCCCGGGCACCGCGGCAAGCGCCTTGTCGACCCGCCCGACACAAGAGGCACAGGACATGGCCGCAATCGTGAGTTCGGCCCTGACCGTCCGCGCAGGGTAGCCCAGCTCGCGGAGAGTTTCGATGACTTCCGGAACGCGCTTGAGCGCGTCCACGCTCATACGCGCGGTTTCGGATGCAAGATTCACCGACACATCCTCTACGCCGTCGATTGCATTCAATGCGCGATCGACCCTGCCGACACAGGACGCGCATGACATGCCTTCGATCGGCAGGCTGATCTGTTTGGGTTCGGGCATATGTTTCACCTGTTTTTCCATTCGAGGTGGAATGTAGGGCTTCCAGTAACTGGAGGGTCAATGGGAGGGCGCCAAATAAATTTCTTCTCTTGACCTTCCAGCGCGGGGAAGCCCCATGTCACCGGCAGAAATCAGATCAAGGAGTGGTTCCGATGAAGTTCAGCGTTCCGGACATGAGCTGTGGGCATTGCACCGCAGCAATCGAAAGCGCAGTGAAAACCGCAGATCCGAATGCAGGCGTAGAATGTGACCTTTCTGCCCGACAAGTGCGTGTCGACAGCGTGTTACCAGCCGATCAGGTCCAAGCGATCATTCGGGATGCGGGCTATGACGTGGAACCTGCGGCCGCTTGATGCAGTGCCCGGACCACCCAGGGGCGGTCCGGGCAAGAACTTTCAGTCTTCGTCTTTGCGGGCTTCTTCGACCAAGTCGGCAAGCTGCGCCTTTTCGACAAAGCCAGGCACCAGCGCGTCACCGATCACGAAAGACGGCGTGCCGTTGAAGCCCAGAGCTTGGGTCAGTTGCATGGATGTCGCAATGTGCTCTTCGACCTCGGGGGCCTCCATGTCCTTGCGCAACTGCGCGATATCCAGGCCGATCTCCTCGGCAACGCGCAGCACGGAGGCCTCTTCCGCGCGGCCTTCCAGCCCCATCATCGCCCAGTGAAACTCTTCGTATTTGTCCTGCTTGCGCGCTGCCAAGGCCGCTTTCGCGGCGAACACCGATCCGTCTCCGAGAATGGGCCATTCACGATAGACGAGGCGAATGTTTGGATCCTCTTCGATCAAAGCCCGCACCTCGGGTTTGACCCGCCGACAATAGGGACAGTTGTAGTCGAAAAATTCCACAACGGTGACGTCCCCTTCCGGGTTGCCGAGAACCGGCGCATTCGGATCGTTCTCGATCAGATCGCGCTGGTCATTCAGAACTTGGGCCTGACTGAGCTCCTGCGCTTGCGCCTGCCTTTGTTCAAGGATGGCGACGGCCTCCATGACAATCTCCGGGTTCTCGCGGATTGCCTCGAGCACAAGTTCCTTGACCCGGGACTCTGACAGTTCGTCGGCGAGTACCGGTATCGGAAGCAAGGCAGCTATCGCGACCGTCGTGAAGGCTTGTCTGAAACGCATTTTAATTATCTCCCCGTTGTTCGTCGGCTTCTGTCCGCGCGGCCTGGACTTCGCGAACGCGGTCTGGCCAGGTGGACCGGATGAAGGCCAGGATGTTGTGAATTTGCTGGTCGGTCAGCACGTCTGCGAAACCCGGCATTCCGCTGTCGTATTCGACACCCTGACGCGCCAGAAGCGCCGCACCCCCCAGTTTTGTGTAATCGAAGAGCAGGCTGTCAGGATGATGCCAGGTGTGACCCGTCTCATCATGCGGTGGTGCTGGCAGGCGCCCATCCGCGCCGGGCGTTCGCCATTCCGGCTGGCCTTCCAGATTTGCGCCATGACAAGACGCGCAGTTGTCTGCGTAGAGCAACGCGCCTTCTTGGATGTCGGAGCTCTCCGCCTTGGACGCGCTGCCGACATCCGAGGATGCACTGGTCGAGAGCCAATAGGTGAAAGCGGCTGCGACAACAGTGATCGGAACGGACCAAACGAGATACCTCATGTGACCCGCATCCAGGTTGTCATGCCGGACGCGGCGTGGCTGAGCATGTGGCAATGGAACAGCCACTTGCCGGGATTGTCCGCCGTAAAGGCGATCTCGCGGGACTCGTTGCCAGCCAACAGGATCGTGTCGCGCATCGGTCCGAACGCGCCGTCGGGGCGCAGCTCGCGGAAATGCATTCCGTGCAGGTGCATCGCATGTGGGAACACGGTCTGGTTCTCGATCTTCAAGCGCACCGGCTCGTTCAGGGATAGATCGGCCAATGGCGTGTCGGTCATTTCGGCGACATCATTCAGGGCCCAGAACTTGCCCGCCTGGGCAAGCTGACGAAACCCAAGGCGTTCCCCTCCGAGCATGGCAGACTGCATCCGCCCCATTGCTCCACCGGACATGACCAGTCGCAAATCACGCGCTTCGGCAAGGTCCGGCGCGTGTGCCGCGGGATTCGGCGGCAGCGGCAGCGGCTTGTCTCTCGGTACTGAACTGGTTGTGCCATCGACGGAAAAAGTCACCAGCGGGGTCAGTTGATCATCATCGCCGATGCGCAGCACCTCTGCGGTTCCGCCTTCGTCTGCGGTCACATCGACGATCAGGTCCACGCGCTGTGCGGGACCGAGGATCAATTCACCGTCAACCGGCTGGGGTTGGCCGATAGGCATCCCATCCAGGGCCATCGTCCAGCCACTCACCCCCGATAGCCTCAGCGGGAAAATCCGCGCGCTAGCTGCGTTGATGATGCGCAAGCGAATGCGTTCGTTACGCTTCGCGGGCAAGGTCAGGTCATAGCGCCCATTGGTCGTGATGAAGTTGCCGGTACGTCCACTATGGCTCATCATCATAGGCTGTTCGAAATTGTCGAACAGCTGCCCGCTCTCAGGGTCGAGCAACCAGTCCTCCAGAACGATGACTTCCTCGCGGTCGATGTCCGGCCCATCGGCCTCTTCGACGATCAAGGCACCGCGCAAACCACGCGCGACTTGCTCGTATGAGCGATTATGCGCGTGATACCAATAGGTGCCCGCGTCTGGTACGACGAAGTCGTAGTCAAAGGTTTCACCCGGTGCCACGGGCTCCTGGGTCAGCCCTGAAACGCCATCCATCGCGTTGTCGATCCGGATTCCGTGCCAGTGAACCGAACTGGGGTCAGGAACCTCGTTGCGGAACCTGCGGCGCACCCGATCGCCTTGAGCGACCCGAATTTCCGGAGCCGGAACGAGGCCGTCATAGCCCCAGATCTCTGTTCCCGGGTAGGTGTCCGGAAGAAGCTGTTGACGCGCAACCTTGGCAACCACGTCCTCGAACGGGGTTGCGGCATAAGCCGACCGCGGGATGGCCGCCGCGCAGGCCGCCAGTGTCGCATGGCGCAAGAAATCCCGACGTGTTTGTTTCATTTCGATCCTCGATAAAGCGAGGGCTTGTTGCCCCCGCGTGATGTTAGTTCGAAGCGGGGTTCTCCGCCTCGACCGTGTCCTTGTTCAGCAGGAAAAGCGCCATCGCTTCGCGATCGGCAGGTGTCAGAAACCGAGTTCCCTCGCGAACCACTTCCGCCATGCTGCCGCCGAAAGCATCGCCCGAAGGGGTGATGCCGGTCTGGAGCGCATAAGCGAGGTTTGAAACCGTCCAGTCGTTTTTGGCCAGGTCTTTTGGCCGTATCGCGGGTGCCTTGCTGCCACCGGGAAGCTGGGCGTTGCCTGCAAAGGAAGCACCGATATCGCGACCTCCTGCAAGATTGCGCGGCGTATGGCAGGCTCCGCAATGTGCCGCACCGCGCACCAATTCCCGTCCGCGGTTCCATGCGCCGCTTCGCCCTTCAACCGGTTCGGTATCCGGATCGTAGAAGAACGCCGCTCGCCAGAGCTTCAGCCCCCATCGTTGATCGAATGGGAAGCTGACATCGTTTTCTGGTGCAGGTTCGTCCACGGGCGGCACGGTTTGAAACGCCGCCCAGAGGTCAGCGATATCCTGGTCAGAAAAATCCGCATAGAACGTATATGGGAAAGATGGATAGTAGGGCGTTCCATCGGGGCCGATCCCCTGCCGCACGGCTTTTGCGAACTGTTCTGCCGTCCATTCGCCCATGCCATGTTTGGGGTCGGTCGTCAGGTTGGGCGGATAGAACGTTCCGAACGGGGTTTCGAGCGGCGCCCCTCCGGCAAGTGGTGCGCCGCCCGCTTCAAAATTGGTATGACAGGCAATGCACCCACTGGCGCGCGCCAAATATGCGCCCCGGTCGACATTGCCCTCTGTTGCAATCGGAGTCACTGCACTGCCGACAGGCCATGCAATAACAGCGCCGAGGCCGGCCGTGCCAAGCACGGCGACCCCGCTGACGAGTGTCAAAAACCGGCGCATGGTTAGTCTTCTTCCGCCCGGAAGCGTTCATGGCATGCGGAACAGACCTGGGTCGTCATCGCGAATGCCGCGTCGGCGGGCATTTCGGAAATGGCGGCGGCATCCATCATGCCGCCTCTGCCCATCATCGCGCTCCCGCCCATCATGGTTGTATCGCTTCCCATCATGGATCCGCCGCCCATCATCGAGGCGCCATCCGTGGAGGTATTGCCACCCATGCCGCCTAACCCATTGTCGGCTGCGCGTTCCAGGCCCTCAGAGTATTCCTCCAGCTGACTTGCCAATGCTGCGAAGCGGTCCCAATCGGTCCACACCTCGTCTTTGGCTTCCGAGGGCATGCCCCCCGTGCCCTCCGGGAACAGCTTTGTCATGCTCTCGCCGGCGTGCTGCTGGAACAGGCGCGCTGCATCGCCCACTGTTTCTGCGTCATAGGCCGTTTCACCCCGCATCATCGGGGCTACGGTTTTGACTGCCTTTCCCATGGCGGCCATGGCATCCATGCGTTCCTTTACGATGCCCGTGGCACCGCTATGCGCAAATGCCGCAACCGCGGTTCCTGCAATCAACACTGCCGCTGTGATAGTTGTCTTCTTCATGTCTTGGATCCTTCTTTGGGTCTGCTTTTCGAGCGATGTGAAATCAGACCCACCGTCGTGGCGGTGGAGGATCGCTGGTGGAGCGCAACTCTGTTAGTTGGGTCGCGGCGTCTTGCATGACAGCCGTCAGCAACTGAGGCTCGTAAACCACGTTTGGCTGGAGAAACACCACAGCCGTGACAGAACAATCGAGTCCCGGATGACAGTGGCCAGAGGCCTCGTTCGTCGATGACCCTACATCTTCGTGAGCGTGAAATTCTTGCGCCAAGGACGCTTCACCATGAAACGCTGGCGCCTCAGGCACTCCGAGAACCACTTGGAAAAGGCCGAAAACGATCGACAGAATCCATCGGTTTGTCTTCGACCAACGCATCAGTCAATCCCGTTGGCCCGCTGTAGTTCGCGGACATAGGCGGCAACCATCTTGACGTCTCCTTGTGTCAGTCCTTCGATCCTTGGCATATTACCGAATTTCCAGTGATGCGCACGCACGCCATTTTGAGCGGCCAGAACAAAGGCCATGTCTGAATGGTGGCTTGGCTCGTAAATCTTGTGCACAAGAGGCGGGGCAATCCCGTTTTGTCCCGCTGCGTTTGCTCCATGGCACTCGGAACACTTAGCCTCGAATATGGTTTTCCCAATCGTGGCTTGCTCCGAGAATTCTGCCGGCAGTTGGACCTGAACGATTGGGTCGCCTGCTTCTATCTTACTCGTGTCAGGAGGCGTCATGGAATGACCCATCGCTGTATCTTCCGCAGAAATGAACTGCCAAGTTGCAACTCCCCCGCCAGCTATAACTACGGCTGCGATAAGTGCGGTCAATTTATCCATGCTTGTGTCTTCCGTCTTGCCCGTTGTGTCAGATGAGTTTGACCTGAGTGCCGACAGGCATGCGCTCATAGACCTCCTCGATTTGTTTGTTGAACAAACCGATGCAGCCGTTTGACGACCGACGGCCGATCTTGCGCGTATCCTGTGTCCCGTGAATACGGTAGTACTGCCACGACAGGTACAGTGCACGAGTGCCCAAGGGGTTGTCCGGATCACCCCCCTCGACACGAGCCGGCCATTCCGGATTGCGTTCCCGCATGGAGGGCGTTGGCGCCCAACTGGGGTTTTTGCGTTTTTCCACCACTTCGGTGTAACCGCGTTTGGTGAGTTCGTCGGTCAGCGGAACGGAAGTTGGGTAGATCCGCATCTCGCCATCTGATGTCCAATGCTGGAGCGACTTCGTCACGGTATCGGAGATGATGATCCCCTTTCCGAGTGCGTCGAAATGGTCTTGCCACTCGTGAACTCGGAAAGAAGAGATATTGCGGCGAATGACTTCGGCCCGAACCACGCTTGGGGCAGCCAAAGCAACCGCCGCCAAACCAAATAGGCGTCGTCGGTTAATCTTGTTATTCGGCAAAGACGTCATGACACACTCCCAGCCTCGGTTTTGTCACACGTCTTTTACGCGAGACCCGGCATCTGGCAACCTGACAAGGCCGCGAGAAGTGTATCCATTTGTATCCTTGACCTTACCCTGCTGGAGGGCCGCAAATGACGCGGGAAACGAGACAAAGAGGGTGTCATGGACCACCAGAACCACAGAAAAAAGCCGATCACGGACAGGCTCATGCATTACGGAATGATGGCGTGTTGCGCCGTCATGCTGCTGCCCGTTGCGGGATTTTTTCTTGCCGGCGGCACATTGGCGGGCATGTGGGGCAATGCAGCGGCTTTCGCCCCGCTCCTGCTGTGCGTGGGGGCGCATCTTGCGATGCACAAATTCATGGGGAAATCGTGCCATTCCGACAAGGCAAAGGATACTATCGAGGAAACGACCGAGCCCATGACCTCCGCGATTCCAGTCGTGGTCCGCGACAGGCCGTGATGTACGCGGGAAGGTACGCGTAGGCGCGTTGCTGTTGTCGGGTTTCTTGCTTGGGGGATGTGCAGGAAGTCTAGAAGACTGCCCGGATCGCGGCGCTATCGTGTCCACGAAGCAAGCGTCAGACCTTCTGCCGGATGGGTGTCGGTATCTTTCAACTTCTGCGACTGGCGTCGCGCGAGTTGACTGCGCGGATGGTCGTCAGGGTTTTGCCGTAGGTTTCCGTTGAGGCGACCTCCGCCGTCTTGGCGAAATCTGCGGTAAAAATAAGGGAAGGAAGCAGGTATCTTGATCGATTGCCTTTTGATCCTGCGACGGGTTTTGCTTATTCCCTTCGTGCTCCTGGCCCTTGTCTCTGGAAGTGTCGCGGCAGCAACCTCTGCTGAATACCAGAGCGCGCCACTCACCGCGCATCTCATTAGTGTACAGGACGGCGTTCCCGAGAACACACAGACTCTGTCAGCCGGGCTTCACCTTCAACTGAACGAAAACTGGAAGACCTATTGGCGGTCGGCGGGCGAGGTGGGAATACCGCCTTCGGTCGAATGGAGCGGTTCCGAAAACGTCGCAGATGTCGAATTCATGTGGCCCGCCCCGACGCGCTTCACCGCCTTCGGCATCGAAAATTTTGGTTATGCGGGTGAAGTCGTCTTTCCGCTGCGCATAACGCTCGAAGATCCCGGCGCACCTGTGACTCTTTCCGCGCAGGTCAAACTGCTGGTGTGCTCCAATGTCTGTGTCCCGGAAGAGTTTGACCTGTCACTTCGCCTCGGACGGGGCAACGTCATCGACAGCACTTCGGCTGGGCTGATCGGTACGTTTTCCGAGCGCGTCCCCGAAGGGGCCAAGACGAGCGGCGTCAGCGAGGCAAATGCCTTCATCGACGAAGACCTCACGGAGTTGATCGTCAGCCTTCGCGTCGATGAACCACTCCAGTCGCCGGATGTGTTTCCCGAACTGGGTATGGGTGTTGCGCTTGGCAAACCCGATATCCGTTTGGGAGAAGAGGATCGTTTGCTTTGGGCGCGCTTGCCGATCCTCTCGTCGAATACGGATGTGACAGTGGCTCCGTCGATTACCGTCACCGACGGCGAGAACCGGGCCTTCACGATCATCGCGGATCGCGTGGCGCAAGGAATAGCACCACCCTTTGAGCTGGCCGCCACGACACCGGACATGATGGAACTGATCTGGATTGCCGCGATCGCGCTGCTGGGCGGATTGATCCTGAATGTGATGCCCTGCGTGCTGCCGGTGCTGTCCATCAAGGTGTCGTCTGTGCTCAAACACACCGATCACGACACAACCCGTGTCCGGTTCGGTTTCGTCGCTGCCAGCGCCGGCATCATGACGTTCATGTGGGGTCTGGCGCTCGTCCTCTGGGCGCTCCAGACGGCAGGCCTCAGCGTCGGGTGGGGTCTGCAGTTTCAAAGCCCGCTGTTTCTTGCGGTGATGATCGCTGTCCTGCTCGTCTTTTCGGCAAATCTGTTCGGAGCGTTCGAGTTCGCCCTTCCACACGGCATTCAAACGCGGCTTGCAGGGGCCGGTGGACGCAACGGGTATTCCGCCGACTTTTTCACTGGCATGTTCGGTGCCGTCATGGCGACGCCTTGTTCGGCACCGTTCCTCGGCACCGCTGTGGCCTTTGCTTTGGCCGGGCGTGGCTTGGACATCCTCATAGTCTTTTCGAGCCTCGGGTTCGGCCTCGCCCTGCCCTATCTCGTCATCGCCGCGTTCCCGCGTCTGGTCGCATTCATGCCTAAGCCTGGTCGATGGATGCTGATCATCAAAAGCGTCATGGGGGTCTTGTTGCTTGCAACCGCCGTGTGGCTGTTCTGGGTGCTCGACGGTGTCGCCGGGCTTGTGTCTGTCATCGCGGTCGCGGCGTTGTCCGGTCTCGCCGTTCTGATACTATCTCTCCCGAATGTGCAGTCCCAGTTCAGGTGGTCTATTGCCATAGCCAGCCTTGTCCTGGCCATTGCCGCAGGTCCTCTCTTGCAGCAATCAGCACCTGCGCGTTCGACGCCGCAGTTGGCAATGGCTTGGATCGCATTTGATCGTTCGGACATAGCGAAACGCGTGTCCGCAGGAGAGGTCGTTTTTGTCGATGTGACCGCTGACTGGTGCCTGACTTGCAAAGCGAACAAGACACTTGTCATCGACCGGGAGCCAGTCCGGAGCGCGCTTGAAGCGCCTGGAGTCACGGCGATGCAGGCAGATTGGACACGCCCGGACACGCGCATTTCCCGCTACCTTGAGAGTTTCGGCAGATACGGCATCCCCTTCAATGCCGTCTACGGACCATCGGCACCGAACGGCATTGTGCTGTCCGAATTGCTAACAACCGAAGACGTGATGGACGCCTTGGCGCAAGCCAGCGGTCGGGATGTTTCCGCAAAGGTTGCCGGACAGGAGTGACCTGCCCGGGCGGGACACCGACCAGCAGTCAGCCGCCGAGCCGCTCAAGCGCGGCACGGACCGCCGCACGCCGAGGATCACTGGCGGGCTGCTGCTCCAACAGCGCTTCAGCCTTGCGGTAGGCCTCAACGGCGCGATCGGGCTCCTCAAGGACCGTATAGGCGTTTGCCAGCCGCATCCAACCATCCAGATCGTCCGGTTCATCCTCAAGACGCTCGGCCAGCCGCGAGACCATCGATCGGATGAACTCCGCGCGGTCCGCGTCATTCATCTCCGACGCCGCCGCGACATCTGCCGCACTCGGGCCGGGTGGGGATGTCGGCCCGCTGGGTAGATTGACGACCGGGAGGTCAGCTGCCGCTGCAATCCGGTTGATCTGCAAAACGTATGTTTCCATCCAGGGCACGAACGTCTTTTCCTGGTTCAGCCGGGAAACGAGCAGATCGTAGGCCTTACGCGTCTCTTCTTTTTGAAGATGGTAGAGAGACTCGAAATAGGTTGCCGCAGGATTGGATGGGTCAAGTTCCAAAGCGCGATCAATGGCCAATTTCGCCCGTGGAATAACAACGCCATCATTGGCAACCGCGACAGCCTCCGCCAGCATGGAGAATGTCGCGGAGGTGGCATCCTCCCGTTTGGCGACAACTTCGAATGCTTCGACAGCATCAACTGTTCTGCCCATGCGCTGATAGGTCTGGCCCAACAGCATCCACCCTTCGCTGGGGCCGCCGGTCGGATCGGATATAAGCCTTTCGCGAAGTTGTATTGCCAGCGCCGTCACTTCATCAGTCTGTGCGCGCTCCTCTGCACGGGCAGCGAAGGCCATTGAAGGCACCTCCGGCGATCCCATTGTCAGATAGTAGCCCGCGGCAATAACCGGCGCGAGGACCGCCGCGACAACAAGAGTGCCTCTGCCACCACTACGGGACGATCCGGCTTTTGCTTCCAAATTGCGGGTCGTCGCGAGGATCCGTTTCTTGATCTCGAGTCTGGCTGCTTGAGCTTCTTGTTCAGAAATCAAACCGCGGTCCATGTCTCGTTCGATTTCCTGCATCTGATCGGCGAGGATGGCCGGTACCGCATCTCCTCTGGTGAGAGTGTTCGATTTGGACAGCAGCAGCGGGTAGAGGACTATTCCGATCGCGACCAGCGTCAGAAGACCGAAAATACCCCAGATCATGACGCATCCCCCGCTTCGTTTTGTCTGAGAATCTCGGACACGGTGTTCTCATCCTCCGCGCCCAAATCTTCAAAAGCCTCTTGCTTTCGCCGACTCATCAGTACCCCGCCACCAACGAAAACCCCGATCAGAACGAAAGCGATCGGCGCAAACCAAAGCGCGTAGGTCGCAGGCTCCAGAGGCGGTTTGAGCAGCACGTAATCGCCGTACCGCGCCCGAATGTACTCGATCACCTGGGTGTCAGTGTCTCCTGCGACCAGTCGCTCGCGGACAAGAAGGCGCAGGTCCCGGGCCACACCCGCGTTGGAGCTGTCGATGTCCTGATTCTGACAGACGACGCATCGCAGATCCTTGGAGATCTCCCGTGCACGTTGTTCCAATAGCGGGTCAGTCAGCATTTCGTCCGGTTCGACGGCGTTGGCAGCAAAGGGAAGCGCCCCGATGCACAATGCGAAAATCAGCTGTCTCATGATCCTGCTCCGTTTGGCAGCGCGCCTGCTTGCGTCAGGGCTGTAGTGAAACGTTCAACAGCGTCCGGACCCACAACTGGCCCGACATAGCGAAACAAAACGGTGCCATCGCCATCGACGATGAAGGTCTCCGGCACGCCCGAGAGTCCCCATTCGATCCCGGTGCGGCCCGACAGGTCGGACCCGATCCGCTCGTAGGGATTGCCGAGGTCATTGAGCCACTTCACGGCATCCTCAGGTTTGTCTTTGTAGTTTATTCCGAACAACCGCATGCCGTCTCGTTCGACAAATCTTGTCAACACGGCATGTTCCGCGCGGCAGGGCACGCACCAGGACGCAAAGACATTGACCACGACCGGTCGTTCGTTGCCGACAAGATCGCTTCGGGCCAGGCCGGGTGTCTCCAACCCCGGCACGGGATCGAGGTCGAACGCCGGGGCCGGTTGCGAGATGAGGACGGAGGGGATTTCGTTCGGATCCCGGTCGGGATTGAGCCCCCAGAGGAAAAACCCCCCGAATATGACTGCTGCAATAAACGGCAGCCCGGCGATGAGACGTTTCATCTTCTCTCCTACTCGGCAGGAACAGCGTCGCTGGCAGGCTGTTTGGCGCGGCGCGGCGCCCCGACCCTCAAGCGGCGATCCGACAAGGAAAGACAGCCGCCGATCACCAGCAGGATCGAGCCAATCCAGATCAGGTTGACGAGCGGTTCATAGAGGATCCGCAGGGTCCATGCTCCGGCGTTGTTCACTTGATCCGAGGCTGGCGTTGCAATCGACGTGTAGAGATCGCCCGCAAGTGTGGACCGGATCGCCGATTCCGTCGTCTGGCTTTCCGCGACCGGGTAATATCGACGTTCCGGGAACAGTGTCGTGACCAATTCGTCATCCCTGCGGACCACAAGGGTGCCGCGATCCGCAATGTAGTTCGGCCCTTGAACCTGCGCGGCGCCTTCGAAGGTGATGTCGAACCCGGCGATCGCAACTTCGGTCCCTGGAGCAGCAAAGACGATCTCTTCACTCTTCCAAGCGCTGGAGCCGATCATCCCCATCATCAAAATGGCAACGCCGGCATGGGCAAGCGTCATGCCGTGAGACGCCCGTGGCAGGTTGCGCGCCCGTCTCGCGCTCTCAGCAAAGGAAACCTCGAACAGACGGATGCGTAGCGCCCATTCCCGTAAAGTCGCCAAAAGCAGCCACGCAGCGCCGAGGATGGCAAGATAGGCCATGATCGGCCCACCGTTCAGAAGATACCACGCGGCCAAAGTTGCGATGACAGCCAGCACGGCTACGAACCGAATGCGATCGAGCAACCCAGCGATATCGGCCCGTTTCCACGACAGGAATGGACCGAGACCCATGAACACCACCAAAGCCAGCATCATCGGGATAAATGCGGCATTGAAGAAAGGTGGACCCACCGAGATCTTGTCCCCGGTGACAGCCTCCAGGATTAGCGGATAAAGTGTTCCGAACAGGACTGTTCCGGTAGCGGCGGCAAGAATGAGGTTGTTCACCAGCAGCCCGGCTTCGCGGCTGATCGGGCGAAACAGACCGCCAGGCTCCATTTCGGGCGCCCGCCAGGCGTAGAGCGCCAGCGACCCACCGATGGACACGGCCAGCAGACCCAGAATGTAAAGCCCGCGCTCTGGATCGACGGCGAAGGCATGCACGGATGTAAGCAGGCCCGACCGGACGATGAACGTCCCGAGCAGCGAAAGCGAGAAAGTCAGGATGGCAAGTAGGATGGTCCAGCTTTTGAACGCGTCGCGCTTTTCGGTGACGATGGCGGAATGCAGCAGCGCCGTGCCCAGAAGCCAGGGCATGAAGCTCACGTTCTCGACCGGGTCCCAGAACCACCAGCCGCCCCAGCCCAGTTCATAATAGGCCCACCACGATCCAAGAGCGATACCTGCCGTAAGGCTGACCCACGCGGCCAATGTCCACGGGCGGACCCATCTGGCCCAGGCCGGATCGACGCGCCCTTCCAGAAGAGCCGCAACGGCAAAGGAAAACACGATGGAGAAGCCGACATACCCGAAATACAAGAGCGGCGGGTGCATGGCGAGACCCATGTCCTGAAGCAACGGGTTGAGGTCATTGCCGTCGAGCGGCGGCGGAAACACCCGCTCGAAGGGGTTCGACGTCAGCAGCAGGAAGGACAGGAAGCCGACGCTGATCCACGCCTGCACCGACAAGGTGCGCGCCTTGGTCTCGGCGGGGATGTTCGATCCGAACCAGGCGACGCCCGCGCCGAACACCGCGAGTATCAGGATCCAGAGCAGCAGCGAACCCTCATGGCTGCCCCAGGTCCCGGCCACCTTGTAGAGCATTGGCTTGAGCGAATGGGAGTTCTCGACGACGTTCCTGACGGTAAAATCGCTGACGATGAAAGCCTGCATCAGCGCTGCGAAGGCGATGGCCACAAACAGCACTTGTCCTATTGCCGTCGCCTGGGCGGATTTCATCCAGACGGCGTTTCCACGCGACGCACCTGCAATCGGCAGAACGCTTTGAACAAGCGCAAGCGCAAGCGCGAGGGCCAGTGCGAAGTGACCAATTTCCGGGACCATGGCGTTCTTTCCTATCCAGTGTCGGTGGGCGTCGCGTCGGACGGCTTTGGCGTCCGCGGCGGGGTCTATTCGTCGAGCGTTGCTTTGCGGCGACGGAACTCTTCTTCGTCGATTTCCCCATTCGCAAAGCGGCGCCGGAGCGCTTCCTGCGCGTCCGAGTCCGGGGGACGGGTGCCATTGTCCCGCAGCCTGAGCACCAGAAACACGATCAATGCTATCACGACGCTCCAGAAGGCGAGCATCATGAAGCCGCCCATAAAGCCATAGCCTCCGCCCCACATGTGACCTGTCCAGGAGTCGGGTCCATCAGCTCGCGCCATGCTGGCGGGCAAGCTGGACAGTAACATTGGAAAAAACGTCTTCGGTTTCATCTGTTTCTCCTTTCATTTCTTGGTTTTCATCCAACGGAATGGTCACGACTGCGCGCAAGCCGACACCGTGCCGGTTGACCAATCCAATATCCCCGCCATGGGATTGGATGATTGTCCGCGCGATGGAGAGCCCTAGTCCGTAGCCACCCGTTTCAAGCGACCTCGATTGCTCCAGCCGATAGAAGGGATCGAACACCTTTTGCAATTCATTGTCCGGAATGCCCGGGCCGGTGTCATCGATGTTGAGCACTAGGTTCGCGTCTCGGACCGCCCAGCTGATTTGGGCGCCGCCACCGTAGCGAACGGCATTTTCCAGCAGGTTCCGAAGCGCCCTGCGAAACGCGTTGGGTCGAAGCCGCACGGAAATATCGTCGCTCAGGCCAAACGAGCAGTGTGCCGACATATCGCTGCACAAGCTTTTCAGGAAGTCGCGTAGATCCACCACTTCGGACTCTTCGGATCCGGTCAGGCCTCTAGCAAAGGTGAGCGTCGCTTCGACCATGGTTTGCATCTCCTCAACCGATGCAATGAGGCTTTCGCGAGTCTCTGCATCGTCAACCAGTTCCGCGCGGACCCGAATGGCGGTGAGCGGCGAGCGCAAATCGTGCCCGAGGGCTGCGAGCATCCGTGTCCGATCACTGACAAACCGGGTCAGCCGGATTTGCATGCGATTGAAGGCGACAGTCAGGTCCCTGACTTCGGTCGGCCCTGCAATTGCCAGCTCCGGCACATCCTCGCCTCGGCCGAGATGGTCGGCGGCTTTGGACAAATTCCGAAGCGGACGCGTCAGGCGCGTCATGACAAACCAGATGATGGCCACCAGAAGCAGTCCAGCGGAGATCCCGAAGGTCAGCATCGAATAAAAAGGCCACTGGATTGGTGGCCGCTCGAACCGCGTTCCAATATTCAGCCAACGCGATCCCTCGATCGCGATCGACAAGTTCATTTCAACCGCTGTCAACTCCCCACGCATCATTGCGAGATGCATTTCTGTCATTTCATCAGAGAGATTGGGCAAGGGTCGCAACTCGCCCTCGACCTCATGCAACTCAACACGAATATCCCGGCTGTAGCTGTCATCCATCAGGGCGCGTATGCGTCCCTCTACGATGCCGCCGTCGGAATGGCCGGTGTGTTCGACACTCGGGGTACTCGATAGATCAAAACGGATAAGAGGTGAATTTGCCGCTCGAAGGATCGATTGATGCAAATCCCGCGGCGCCTCCTCGATCAGCCGTGCGACATTCGCCGCTCGACCGGCGGCTTCAAAACCCAAAGCCGCCCGGATAGCCAGGCTGCGCTCATCTGCGAAGAGGAAAAGGCTGATTGCCTGGGCCACGACAAGCGCGGCGACCACAAGCAGGATCAACTGTCCGCTCAGAGAGGCCAACGCACGGCGCATCATATCGCATCCTCGACATCGGCCGCCAGACAGTACCCACCATTTCGCACTGTCTTGATGACGCTTGGTCTTAACACATCCGGCTCGATCTTGCGGCGAAGACGGCTGATTTGATTGTCAATTGTGCGATCCATGGGACCGGCGCTCCGACCGGCGGTCAGGTCAAGCAACTGGTCACGACTGAGCACCATCCTCGCTCTCTCAAGCAGGACCGCCAGCAATTTGAACTCGGATGTCGTCAATGGCGTCTCGGTGGCGGAGCCGTCGATCAGGACCTGTCGGTCGGTATCCAGGATCCAATGCGCAAAACTGACTTTCCGTCCAGCCAGACTTCCGGCCAAGGGTTCATCGCGGTTGCTTCTTCTGAGAACCGATTTGATCCGGGCGAGCAGTTCTCGCGGATTGAAAGGCTTGGCCAGATAGTCATCAGCGCCGATTTCCAGACCCACAATACGATCTGTTTCCTCACCAAGCGCCGTAAGCATAATTATCGGAAGATCACCTTTGGGCGCAAGGCGTCGGCACACCGACAGGCCATCCTCTCCAGGCATCATGACATCGAGCACGAGCAGGTCGAAATGGCCGGTCACGAGTTTCGCATCCATTTCCACGGCGTCTTTGGCGACTGTGGTCCGCATCCCGTTCTTCTCCAGAAAGCGCGCGACGCTTTCGCGAATCTGAGCGTGATCATCCACGATAAGGATATGAGGTGGTGGTCCCATGGCGTCCTTCCTAAATCATAGTCGTTTCATGTTTCAGGGGCAGAATTGTAGCTGTTTGTATCAGGTCAGTCCCTTGCTACACATGGATACAAATCTAAACCTGCACCGCGCGGCACTCCCGGGTAGCGTCGTGCACGTGGCCCGTGACGCATAGAACCGCAACCGATCAAACGATGAGGTTTTCGAACAGGGAGTGGACAAAACATGGGGGTCATGCGGCGCGTTTTCTGTTTGCGACGGTCAGCCGACCATCGAGAACTGCGGCCCTTGTGACGGCTACTCGGTGAGCCCCTTTGGGCGACCACCGCATCCTTCTGCGCTT